>JAKBAQ010000128.1 GCA_021808985.1 Pseudomonadota bacterium | reverse complement strand
AGCCGGTTGCGCGCCAGGCCGATTGAAACCGTAATCCCCACCTCTTTCTCCACCTGCCGGGCGAAGCGGTTCAGCACTACCGCCGGCGGCGCATGGTGCAGCGCCTGCGTGCCAGACAAATCCAGCGCCGCCTCATCCACCGAGAGCATCTGCACCAGCGGCGTCAGCGCCTCCATCAGCCGCCTTACCTGCGCCGAAGCCGCCGCATATTTGCGCATATCCGGCGCGATCACCACGGCCTTCGGGCACAGCGCGCGCGCCTTGAACATCGGCATCGCGCTGCGCACCCCGTAGAGCCGCGCCACATAGCAGCAGGTGCTCACCACCCCGCGCGCGCCCCCGCCCACAATCACCGGCAAATCCCGCAATTCCGGCCGGTCGCGCTTCTCCACGCTGGCGAAGAACGCATCGCAATCCACATGCGCCATCGCCAGTTCAAACAGCTCCTCATGCCGCACCGCCCGCGCGCTGCCGCACGCCCCGCACACCGGCCCTGGCATCTGCGCGTCGCAGTCGCGGCAAATCGCGGGCATCTATCCGGGCCAGAGCCATGCCGCGCCCCGCACGCCCGAGGAATCGCCATGCAGGTTGCGCACGATATTGGGGGCGCAGGTGTCGGAGAAAATATAGGGCCGCATCAGCGGCGGCAGCGCCGCCGCGAGCCCTGGCAGGTTGGAGAGTCCGCCCCCCAGCACGATGACATCAGGGTCCAGAATATTGGTGATGGCGGCCAGCCCGCGCGCCAGGCGCTCCGCATGGGTGGCGAGCGCGTTGATGGCCTTCGCCTCGCCCGCCCCGGCGCGCGCCGCTATGGCCGAGGCATCGCGCGCCCCCGGCCCGTCGCATTCAAGCGCCAGCGCCGGCCCCGCCACATATGTCTCCATGCAGCCGCTCAGGCCGCACCAGCACGGGCGCAGGGGCATCTCGTCCAGGCGTGGCCAGGGCAGGGGGGTATGCCCCCACTCGCCGGCCAGCCGGTGGCGCCCCTCCAGAATCCGCCCATTCACCACAATGCCCCCGCCGCATCCGGTGCCCAGAATCACGCCGAACACCACCCCCGCCCCGGCCGCCGCGCCGTCGCTCGCCTCCGAGAGGGCGAAGCAGTTGGCATCGTTGGCCACGCGCACCTCCCGCCCCAGCAGCGCGCCGAGGTCGCGGTCAAACGGGTGGCCGTTCAGCGCGTTGGAGTTGGCGTTCTTCACCAGCCCGGTGGCGGGGCTGATACTGCCGGGAATCCCCACCCCCACGCTGGCGCGCGCGCCAATTTCCTCCTCCGCCTGGCGCACCAGCGCCGCCATGGCCTCCAGCGCCTGGCCATAACCCGCCGGTGTCGCCACGCGGCGGCACAAAATCGCCTCGCCGCCAGGCCCAAGGACCATGATTTCAGTTTTCGTGCCGCCCAGGTCGATGCCGATGCGATAGCTCATGCCCGCAATCTCGGCTGAATCCCGGTCTTGCTCAAGAGCGTCCGGGCGCGCATTCTTCCCCCATGAGAGAGCGTCTGATCGATGCGCAGTTTCAAAAATCCCCGCTGCCGGTGCTGCGCGCCGCGCGGGCGCTGCGCGGCATGGCGGCGGGCGAGAAGCTGCGCGTGCTGGCGACCGACCCCGAAGCCCTGGCTGATTTCAAGGATTTCTGCAAAACCACCGGCCACGCGCTGGTCGCCGCCAGCGAGAGCGGCGGCGTGTTCAGCTTCTCCCTCAAGGTGAGGGCCACCCCCCCGTGAGCGTCGCCCTGTTCACGCACCCGGCGGCCCTGGCGCATGATACCGGGCACGGCCACCCTGAATGCGCCGCGCGCCTGCGCGCCGTGCTGCGCGCGCTCGAGGTTCCGGCCTTCACCCCGCTGCTGCGCGAGGTCGCGCCCAAAGCCCCGCTCGAGGCGCTGGCGCGCGTGCATTCGCCCGACTACATCGCCGCCATCATGGCCCTCCCGGCTGACCGTACAACCCTCATCGATGGCGACACCGTCTACAGCCCCGGCACGCTGGAGGCCGCCCTGCGCGCCGCCGGCGGCGCCATCGCGGCGGTCGATTCGGTGATGGAAGGCTGGGCCAGCGCCGCCTTCGTCGCCATGCGCCCGCCCGGCCACCATGCCGAGCCTGACCGCGCGATGGGCTTCTGCTTCTTCAACAACGCCGCCATCGCCGCCCTCCACGCCCGCGCCCGCTGGGGCCTCAAGCGCATCGCGGTGGTGGATTTCGATGTCCATCACGGCAACGGCACGCAGGACATATTCAGCGCCGACCCGGACCTGTTCTACGCCTCCTCCCACCAGCACCCCTGCTTCCCCGGCACCGGCCTGGCGCGCGAGCAAGGGGTGGCGGGCAACATCATGAACGTCCCCCTCCCGCCCGGCGCCGGCGGGCCTGCGTTCCGCGCCGCCTGGGAGGGCGGCATCATCCCCGCCGTCGCCTCCTTCCGCCCGGAGCTGCTCATCATCTCCGCCGGGTTTGACGCCCATCTGGCCGACCCGCTGGCCCAGCTCTGCCTGCGCGAGGATGATTTCGCCTGGCTCACGCGCGCGCTGCTGGCGCTTTGCGACACTTGTTGCCCTGGCCGCGTCGTCTCCCTGCTCGAAGGCGGCTACGACCTCGACGCCCTGGCCGCCAGCGCCGCCGCCCATGTGCGCGCGCTGCTGCGGTTGTGAATTTTCAAGTGAACCTGTAGGCAGCAAACCCATGACGGCGAAAACTGATATTTCGGCACTGTCCTTCGAGGACGCGCTGGCGGCCCTGGAGAGCATCGTCCGCGGCCTGGAATCCGGCCAGCAGAAGCTTGAGGACGCGATCAGCGCCTATGAGCGCGGCGCCGCGCTGAAAAAACATTGCGAAGCCAAGCTGGCCGAGGCCGAGGCCCGCGTGCAGGCCATCGTCGCCCGCGCCGACGGCACCCTTGCCCTTAAATCCGAGGATTGACTGATGACGTCTGACACCGCGCCCCCTCCCACCGCCCTGGCCGAGGCCCTGGCCGAAACCTCCCGCCTGGTGGAAGCCCAGCTCGACGCGCTGCTCCCCATGCCCGAGGGCGCCGAGGCCCGCGTCGTCGAGGCGATGCGCTACGCCGTGCTCAATGGCGGCAAGCGCCTGCGCGCCTTCCTGGTCATGGAAACCGCGCAGCTCTTCACCGTCAACCGCACCTGCGCCGCCCGCGTTGCCGCGGCGGTGGAAATGTTGCACGCCTACTCCCTGGTGCATGACGACCTGCCGGCCATGGACGATGACGACCTGCGCCGTGGTCTGCCCAGCTGCCACAAGCAGTTTGACGAAGCCACCGCCATCCTCGCGGGCGACGCCCTGCAAACCCGCGCCTTCGAGGTGCTGGCGGAGGAAGACACCCACGCCGACGCCGAGGCCCGCTGCGAGCTGGTGCTGGCCCTGGCCCACGCCTCCGGCGCGCGCGGCATGGTCGGCGGCCAGATGATCGACATGGCGAGCGAGGGCAAAAAACTCTCCGGCCCTGAAATCACCCGCCTGCAAGCCCTCAAAACCGGCCGCCTCATCCAGTTCAGCGCCGAGGCCGGCGCCATCCTCGGCCGCGCCCCGCAGGCCCAGCGCCATTTCATCGCCGCCTACGGCCGCGACCTCGGCGGCGCCTTCCAGATCTATGACGACGTGCTGGACGAAACCGCCTCCGCCGAGGAGCTGGGCAAAACCGCCGGCAAGGATGCCGCCCAAGGCAAGGCCACCATGGTCTCCGTGCTTGGCCTGGAGCAGGCCAAGGCGCACGCCACCCTGCTGGCCGAGCAGGCGGCCGGCTATCTGGAGAGCTTCGGCGCCCGCGCCGCCCGCCTGCGCGAGCTTGCCCGCTTCACCGTGAGCAGAAAGAGCTAGCCCAGGGGGCCGCGCATGGCCAGGCAGCGCGCCGATCTCATGCTCGTGGCGAGGGGCCTGGTGGAATCCCGCGCCAAGGCCCAGGCGCTCATCATGGCCGGCCTCGTCTATGCCGGCACCGCCCGCGTGCAAAAAGCCGGAGACCTGCTGCCCGAAGACACCGCCCTCACCCTCAAAGGGCAGGACCATCCCTGGGTCTCGCGCGGCGGGGTCAAGCTCGCCCACGGCCTCGCGCATTTCGCCCTCAGCCCCGAGGGCCGCATCTGCCTCGATATCGGCGCCTCCACCGGCGGCTTCACCGATGTGCTGCTCACCCACGGCGCCAAACATGTCTACGCGGTTGATGTCGGCCACGGCCAGCTGGCCTGGAAACTCCGTTCCGACCCACGTGTTACCGTGCTGGAAAAAACCAACGCCCGCCACCTCAACGCCCAGCTCATCCCCGCACCCATCGGCGCCCTGGTGTGCGATGCCAGCTTCATCGGCCTGCAAACCGTGCTGCCCGCGGCCATCTCCCTCTGCGTCCCCGGCGCCTTCGCGCTCGCCCTCATCAAGCCCCAGTTCGAGGCCGGGCCCGAGCATGTCGGCAAGGGCGGCGTGGTGCGCGACCCCGCGATCCACACCGCCGTCTGCGCGAAAATCCACGCCTGGTGGGCCGCCTTGCCCGGCTGGCGCGTGCTGGGGGTTGAGCAAAGCCCCATCACCGGGCCGGAGGGGAATATCGAATTCCTCATCGGCGCGGTGAAGGAGAGCTAAGAGATTGTTTTAACAATCTCTGCAAAAACATTAAGGATAATTCTCAAAAGTTTTTGGGGTCTGGCCCTTTTTTGCAAAAAAGGGCCAGAATCTTGGGGAGCTTTTTGTAAAAAGCTCCCCAAACCCCGCAAAAACTTTTAATAATTTCAATATTTTATAAGAGAAAACCGTTTAAAACGGTCTCTAACCCTTCGCGTGCAGCCGCACCCAGCCGGTGAATTTATCCATCCACCCCTGCAGGAACGCCTGGCTGCCCGGCCCGATATTCCCGGCATCGTCAAACAGCCCGTCCTTGGCCTGAATGAACACTTCCGGCCCGCCCAGCGTCGGCATGTCCAGATACGCCAGCACATTGCGCAAATGCTGCTGCGCCAGCGCCGTGCCAATCGCGCCGACCGAAACCCCCAGCACCGCCGCCGGTTTTCCCGCCCAGGCGCTCTGCCCATAGGGGCGCGAGGCATTGTCGATCGCATTCTTCAGCACGCCGGGGATCGAGCGGTTATACTCCGCCGTCACGAACAAAACCCCCGCCGCCGCGCCAATCTCCGCCTTCAGCCGCTTCACGCTGGGGGCCTGGTCGGCGTCGTCATCCTGGTTGTAGAGCGGCAGATCATCGATCCGCACCGGATTGAAGACGAAATCCGGCGGCGCCATCCGCGCGACGCCGGTGGCGAGCTTGCGGTTGAACGAATCCTGACGAAGACTGCCGACGATCACGGCGACTTTATGCTGGCTCATAACGCACCCCTGAAATGACTGGAAATGGAATGACCGGAAACATCATCACGCCCGCCCGTTATATGTGCGCGGGCAATTTCACCCGCTTGCCCTGAACCTGGCGGCTCAGCTCAAGCGCATATCGCTCTAGCACCTATGCCCCACCCCTGTCATCGCATCTTTGAAGGCGGCAGCACCACCGGTCCCGGCTTAATCAGCTTGGCCGACGGCATATGTCCCATGCAACGGCTCCGTACAACAGCCTGTTAGATGACGTCCGCCCGCCGCTGGGTTATGCTACGGTAATGAGTGGAAAATTCGATACGATGTCAATCTGTTGCGCCCGCGCCAAATCGCGCGCCGCCTTCTTCTCGCTGGCCCTCGCGGCGGTTTTGTCCGGCTGTTCCCTGCCTCCCGGCCCGCAATCGCAAATGAACATGTCATCGCCCAGCGCCGCCCTCCTGCAGCAGGCGGAGGTGCAGGGCTACAACAAGGGCTTTGCCGCCGGCGCGCTTGCCCAGGCCCTGCGGGACAAAGCGCGCCAGCAGCCGCAACCAGCCCCCGGCCAGCCAACCCCCGCCGCTTCTGCCGCTTCGGCCGCGCCCGCCGCCGCATCCCCGCAAACCCTGCTCCCCGCCACGCCGGACATTTCATCCCCCCCCGGCGCCAACTACAATTCCAGCGGCCCGGCCAAGCCCCTGCAAGGCTCGGCCGAACCGTTTTAAGCGATTGTTTTAACCGTCTCTTCAAAAACCTTAAGGATAATACTCAAAAGTTTTTTGGGGCCTGGCCCTTTTTTACAAAAAAGGGCCAGACTCTTGGGGAGCTTTGCATGAAAGCTCCCCAAACCCCCCAGCCAGCCTACTCGCCGTACCCGACGATCCCCTTGATCTCCAGCATGTCATTCAGGCCAAAATCCACATATTCGCGGCCATTGCCTGATTGCTTGTAGCCGCCGAAGGGCGAGAACAAATCCCATTCGGGATAGTTGATATAAACGCTCCCCGCGCGCATCTCGCGCGCCACCGCGCGGGCTTTTTCCAGGTCCGTGCTCTGCACATAGGCCGCCAGACCATAAACCGTGTCATTGGCGATCTCGATCGCCTCATCCAGCGAATCATACGGCATCACCGAGAGCACCGGGCCGAAAATCTCCTCCCGCGCGATGGTCATCCCGCGCGTGACATTGCCGAACACCGTGGGCTTCACGAAGTAGCCGCCGCTCAACCCCTCGGGGCGGCCAAGCCCGCCCGTCGCCAGCGTCGCCCCCTCGTCGATCCCCGCCTTGATCAGCCGCTGCACCTTGTCGAACTGCACCTGGCTGACCAGCGGCCCCAGCACCGTGCTGTTGCCGAAGGCCGGCCCAACCGTCTGCTTGGCCGCCTCATCGGCGGCGATGGCCAGCGCCTCGTCATGCAGCGCGCGCGGCACCAGCATGCGCGTCGCCGCATCGCAGGACTGGCCGCTATTAATATAGCAGGCGCCGATGCCCTGGCGCACGGCGGCGTCCAAATCCACATCCGGCAGCAGAATATTGGCTGATTTGCCGCCCAGCTCCTGCGCCACGCGCTTCACCGTATCGGCGGCGGCCTTGGCCACCAGAATCCCCGCGCGCGTGGAGCCGGTGAAGGACATCATATCCACATCCGGATGCTCGGCGAGCTTCTGGCCCACCGAGGGCCCATCGCCGTTGACCATGTTGAACACCCCCTTCGGCACCCCCGCCTCATGCATGATCTCGGCGAAGATGATCGCATTGATCGGCGCGATCTCGCTGGGTTTCAGCACCATGGTGTTGCCCGCCGCAATCGCAGGCGCAACCTTTGAGACAATCTGGTTCAGCGGCCAGTTCCAAGGGGTAATCAACCCCACCACGCCCAGCGCCTCCTTCACCACCAGCGTGCCCCGGCGCTTCTCGCTCCACGCGAAATTGGGCAGCGTCTCGATCAGTGCTGCGAAATGCGCCTGCCCGGCCACCGCCTGCCCATCCCTGGCAAAGCCGATCGGCGCACCCATCTCATGCGCGCAGGCATCCGCTATCTCATCCATCCGCCGCTCATAAATCGCCAGGCACGTCTTCAGCAGCTCCAGCCGCTCCTTCGGGCTGGTGTGCGAAAATGAGTGAAAAGCCGCCCGCGCCGCCGCCACCGCCTTGTTCACATCGGCAACGCTGCCGCCGGAAATCTCGGTATAAGGTTGCCCGGTCGAAGGGTCGATGACACTGATGCGGTTCGGCACCACCGGGTCAACCCAGGCGCCATCGATATAGAATTTCAGGTTATTGGACATTTTCTCTCCTGTGCGGCTGCGATGCGTTGGCCATGGCCCGCGCCATGGCCTGAAACCGCTCAGGAGCTTAACAGATGCGCCGCCCGCGCGCTTGTCTTCGCAGCACAATTCTTCTCAGGGTTTGTTTTAACCGTCTCTGCAAAAACACGAAGAATAATTCTCAAAAGTTTTTTGGGGCCTGGCCCTTTTTTGCAAAAAAGGGCCAGACTCTTGGGGAGCTTTTTATAAAAAGCTCCCCAAACCCCGCAAAAATTTTTAATAATTTCAATTTGTTATAAGAGAAAACGCTTATAACAGCCCGGCCGCGCTCAGGCCGCGGCGC
>JAKBAQ010000127.1 GCA_021808985.1 Pseudomonadota bacterium | reverse complement strand
AATACGGGTGCACCATTTTCCGCCAGTAGAGCAATTTTTTCTCGGGCGGCAGGCCGGGTGTGAGGCGGCTGAGCCAGTCGGCGCGGGGGGTTGCGAAAATGCGGTCCAGCGAGAGGCCGGGCGGCAGATCGGCCAGAATCTGGTGGCTGCCGATGTATTGTTGCACAACCTCGGAATCCTCGATCATCGCCAGCATCGGGTTGCCGCCGCCCAGTGCGGAGATGATGGAGTTGGGGCCGCTTGTCTCCGGTGCCTGCTGACGGACCAGCAGCTTGAACTCGCTGACATACTGGCCGGTGGCGCAACCGTACTCATAACCCGCGGCGGCGATGCCTGGCAGCACGACACACGCCAGGAAGGAAATGGCCCGCATATGCACGCGCAGGCGCTGGCGCAACGAACGCGCGCGGACAGCACCGCCCGCAGGGCGCGCGTGCCCCAGCGGGAAACTCTCCCGCAACCGTTCCCTTCCGGCGAGACCGATCATATCTTCAGCGTCCATAACTCTCTCCTTGCCGCTCATTGCCGGTGCCGCCGCCAAGCTGATATTGCCGGTGCCGCTCGATCGCGGCGTTCAAATCATCGAAGAGTTCGAGCCGCCCCTGGTGGAGCACGGCCCCCATGTCGCACCAGGCGCGGATCGTGCCTTCGTCATGCGAGACGATCAGCACGTCCGACACGGAGGCCCGCTCCTCGAAAGCTTCCAGGCATTTGCGGCGGAATCGCGCATCGCCCACGGCGGTCACCTCGTCTATCAGGTAAAGGTCGAAGGTGATGGCGAGGCAGGCGCCAAAGGCGAGGCGCGCCATCATGCCCGAGGAATAGGTGCCCACCGGCAAGCGGAAATAGCCGCCAAGCTCCGCGAAACGCTCCACATAGTCCAGTGCCGCGGCCTCCGGCGTATCATAAATCCGCGCCAGAAAGCGGATGTTTTCCCGCCCGCTGAGATGCGGATGGAACGTGCCGCCAAAGCCGAGCGGGAAGCTGACACTGCCCGCGCGCTGGATCGAACCTTTGTCCAGCCGCTCCACCCCCGCGATGAGCCGCACCAGCGTGGATTTTCCAGCACCGTTGGCGCCGAAAATGCCGATGCTGCGCCCCGCCGGGAGGGTTATCGTCACATCATCGAGGATGACCCGCCGCTCATGGCCGGTTTTGTGGATTTTCCGGGCGTTGCGCAGCGTGATCACAACAACGGTCTCAAGCGTTTACGCAACACCTGCTCCAGGCCCAGACCGAGCAGCAGGCTGACCAGCACCCAGGCGGCCAGATAAGGTGCGTCAATCCAGAAGGGATGATATTGCGGGTAGAAGCCGGAGCGGAAAATTTCAACGCCCTGCAGGATCGGATTCCATTCCAGAAAGCCGCGCGCATAATCTGGCATGGAGATCGGAGAGTAATAAATCCCCGATGAAAAATACAGCAGACGCACAATGGAGGCGAAAATCGTCTCCCAGGAGTGGAAAAAATTCTGAATCACCATGTTGATTGCGCCGATGCCCATGGCGAGGCCGGCGAGCAACAGGATTGCCCCCGCGCAGGTGAACAGATGCGCCGGAAGCGCACGATAACCGGCCGCGCCAAAAGCCGCGAAAACCACCATGCCGACGACGATCTCGGTTAGCAGGTTCAGCACTGTTTTTGAAACGATGACATCGGTGGTGCGCACATTGGGCAGCATGAGCACAGCGCCGCCGACGGCGCGCGCGCTCATCACCTCGTTGGCGATGTGCGAGAACATCAGATACGGCAGCAACCCCGTGCAGTAATATTCAAACAGGCTGGCGCCGACGGGCGGCGGCCCCTGGTTGATGAGCGCGAACATCACCCCCAAGGTCAACAGATGCGAAATGGGTTCGAAAATGGCCCAGAGATAGCCAAGATGCGCGCGGCTGTAGCGCGTGCGCATATCGCGCAGCACCAGCGCGTAGATGATGCGCCCGCGCGTGGCCAGAAGCTGGCGCCAGCTGCGCGGGCGCGCGCGCAGCTGTTTGCGGACCCGAACCTGGCTCCAACCCGCGAGCGTTTGCGCCAGTGCGGTATCCACGGCCGGGAGGGTGAAGCCGATCTGCTTAGCGAGATGACTGTAATGGCGCTCGATTTCCCCATCGCCGGGCGCCAGAGCGCGGGCGCGCTCAGCCTCCTGATACGCGGCGGCGAGATCGCCCAGCACCTCATGATTGCCACTGGCAGCGCGCGCGATGCGGGCATCATGCGGGGCCAGGGCGGCGGCGGCGGCAAGCTCGGCCAGCGCATCGCCGTACCGCGCGCGCGCGGTAAGCAGCGAGGCGAGATGCAGCCTGTAATCAATGTTGCCGGGCTCGAGTTCCACGGCGTGGGAGATCGCCTCGATAGCCTTGTTTGGCTGAGCTGAACCAGACATCGCCACGGCGAGCATGTGCCAGCCCGCCGCCGTGGCCTGCCCCTGGCTGATATGGGCGATGAGGTGGGGAACCGCCGCTGTGTATTGCTGCCGCGCCAGATGCAGCGAGGCTAAATGCAACCGCGCCTCCCCCGCCTCCGGCACGAGCCCCACGGCACGGGCGGCAAGCTGCGCGGCCTCCTCCATTTGCCCCATGCCTGCCAAAAATCCGCTTAAAATCCGCAGAATGAAGAAATCATCGGGCGCCAGGGCATCAGCGGCGCGCAATAAGGCAACGGCTTCCTCCTGCTGGCCGCCCGCGAAGATAAGCTCCGCCTGTGCGCGCAGTGCGGGAAGGTTCCGCCGGTCGCGCCGCACGGCCTCCATCTCGGCGGCGAATGGCCCCTCCTCCATCAATACCCGGCGCCGAAGTTACGAGGGATGCCCGCGACGCCGCTGATCCCGGAAATGGTCTGCAGCACCTTGGAGACATCAGCCACCGGCGCATCGCTGACATAGATGACATCGCCAGGGCGCACCACGAAGAGATCGGCGATGAAGAAGCCTTCCGCCTGGCTGAGGTTGAGCTGATAGACGGTTTGCACCGCGCCGGGCTGGCGGCGGTAGATAAACACGCCGCGCGGGGCGGCCAGATTATCCTGCAGGCCGTAGATGTCAGCCAGCGCCTGCACCAGGGTGATGTCTGGGGAATCATAGGGGAACAGGCCGGGGTGGTTCACCGCGCCAAAAGCATAGAATTCCAGGCGGCGGGGCAGCAGCAGCACGGCATCGCCGGGGGCGATTGCAATGTCCAGCGCCGGGTTGCCGGTGATGTCGCTCAGCGCCGCCTGCGCCTGCCCGCCGCCACGGCTTATCCGCACAATGGTTTCGTAATCCGCCAGGCGCGAACCGCCCGCCAGGGCGATGAGATCCAGCAGGCTTTGCGCGCCGGCCGTGAGCGGATAAGCGCCAGGGCGGGTTGCCTCCCCCTGCACGATGGCCGTGCCGGAGACGGCCTGCGCGTCCAGCACCGCAGCCTGGATGTTATGCCCCTGCCCTGCCAGCACGGCCATGATGGTGCGCTCCACCGAAAGCGGCGTACGCCCGGCGACCGACAGCGTACCGGCATAAGGCAGCTCCACCATGCCCGAGGGATCAACCCGCAGCGAGACATTCATCCCCGGCGGCGATAGCAGCGTGGTGCCCGCCGGGTTGGGCTCCCAGAGGGTGACCTCTAAAAGATCGCCGATGCCGATGCGCCCCAGCGGCGCGGCGGGCGGTAAGGCCGCGAAGGCGCGAACGGCGGCGGCCATGCCGTCATCGCCCGATGCCTGATTGAGGCCACGCGCCGCATCCTCGGTGAGGGCCACAAAATTGTAGCCGGCGTCTCCCGCGGGCGTTTTGGCCGCCGTGCCGCTGTTAATGACCGCGCCGGTGGATGGCCCCGCCTCCGGGAGCGCGGCGCAACCGGCCAGCAGGGCGCTGCCGCCCAGCGCCAGCAGCCGCAGGCAGGCGCGGCGGGTGGAACGCGCGCCGTTCATTCCGCGGCTTCCTGAAGCGAGACTTCCTGGCCCGGCGCATACGCCGCCATGCAGCCGTTGGCCTCCAGATAAAGCCGCGCGTTGGTTTCAGTGTTGTACACCAGCTCGGGAATGCGCCCGCTCACCCGGCCGCGCGCGGCGATTCGCCCGGCGAGCTCCGCGTAATTGCCGATGTCAAAAAACTCGATCAGCTCCGGGTGATAACGCGCGTAAGCCCGGAAGGCGGCGGTGCGCGAGGCAATAACGCGCGTGCCCATTTCAAGGGCGATGGAAATCGGCCCCGAGCTGGACTGCCCAACCTCTATATAAGGGAACACCGCCGCGTCGCACAGCGCCATGGCGGCAGCGAACTCGGAATCGGACAAAGCGCCCATGAAATGAACCCGCGCGCGCAATGTCTCAGGGTGCTCGGCGATCAGCCGCGTCACATCCCCGGCCGGCGAAAACGCGAGGCCGCTCTCGCGCAAATGGTCCAGCGGCGTCTGGCCGATCCGCGCCGCTTGCAGGAGTTTTGCGATATAGGGGTCGATCGCCTGTTCGCGCTTGATGCCCTGCGGATGCACGCCGCCAAAAATCAGCAGATGATAATTATCCGGCAAAAAATTCAACGCCCGGATCGCCGTCTCGAAGCCTTTGTACGAGGAGAGAAAGCCAAACGTGCCGACCAATTTTACGTCGGCCGGCAAGGACTCGATCAACGGAAAATCATTACGCCGGGTGCGCTGGCGCAGGCCCCATGCCTCGGCATGGGCAATGAAGGAGAGCGGGTGGTGGAACACGTTGTTTAATCGGAATATATCGCGCATCATGCGCATATCGCGCTTGGCATGCACGATGATTGAAACCGGCTTGCGCGATTGCAGGCGGCGCAGATGGCCGTGAATGCTATGGCTCAGCACGCGGCTTTTCAGCGATGCGCCGATAGCCTGGAACATGGCGGGTATCTTGCCTTTGCGCAGCAGCCTGCCCATCAGCTCATAGGGTAGATCATCGCCGATCAGCACCGTGTGCATGGTGACGGAAAGTGCCGGCGCGGCATTCGCCAGGATGCGGAAGCGGCGGATAATATCATGGCTGGTGCGCCCCAGAGTGCCGTGTTCCAGCTGGATGTTCACGCTGTCATATCCGCGCAGCGCGCGCGCTATCTTCAATATATGCTGGTCAGCCAGCCTGCGCACCCGGCGGTGGGTGCTTTTGAGCAGATACTGGTCCAGATCAAAAATCTGTAAATCCACATATGGAGCCAGCTGTTTTTCAATGGCCCTGGTATATCCGGCGATGCCGCAAAGCTCATCATAAGTGCTCACAATCGCTATGCGGGGGCGGCGGTCTGCTTGTCGCTCTGCGGGCATCGGGCGTTTCCTTTCGTCGTGTTCAGGCGATACGTTTCTTCAGGCCAGAACTTCACTCAACGCCGCCGCCCAAGCTTCCGGTTGCGCAGCCAGCGCCGGCACCGGCCGCGTGCGATACGCGCCGTAGGAAACATCGTTTTCTTCAACGATTTCGCTGATGACATCACAGTTTTCACGCAGATAATCACGCGCTTTCATCACCGAGTCCCAGCCGATATCGTCAAGCACCAGAATGCCGCCGGGTGCCACCAGAGGCAGCCAGTTCTTAACGTCCGCGAGGGCCTGGCCTTCCGCGTGCGAGCCATCGACATGCAAAAGATCGAAGCGATACCCCTGCATCGCATGAAAGGCACGTCTCGCTTCATCCGAAGGTAGCTCGATAAGCTTCACCATCCCGGTAAGGCCGCAATCCATGATCGCGGAGACAAATCCGAGCTTGATCCTGTATAAATCAACCTCGCGCCACCACTGGTCGTTCTCCGCGCTGGTCGCCTGTTCAACCGCCACGCTGTTGCTCCAGGGTTCGATGGCATAAACCATCGCGCCGGGCCGGTTGCGCGCCGCCAGCGCCATCGGGATCAGGGATTTACCGCCATACACGCCAATTTCGCCAATGCGTGTGCCGCTCATGTTCGAGACGAGTTCAGCCAGCCACAGCGCCTTGCGCAAGGTGCACCAGCCGTCCAGCTGCGGCAGGACCGCGCGGATACAATCCCCCAGATCGCCGCCGGACGGTGGCGTTATGCGGCCTGGTGCATCCCGCCCGGCCCGCAGCGCGCTGATTTCCGCCTCGCGCTCGCGCACCACGGCTTCACGCTCGCGCACCGTGGCTTCGCGCGCCCGCACGACGGCCTGCGTCTCGCGTATCGTGGCCTCGTGCTCAGCCAGCATGGCCTGATACATAACGGCCTGTTGCTCCAGCAGTGCCGTGCTGTCCTTCACCTCGGCCGCATCCGCTTCAGAGCCAAAAGCGCGGTCCATCAGTCCACTCATGTGCACACTCCTTCTAAATACGGCCATAATTATCCTCCAGACGCACAATGTCGTCCTCGCCCAGATAGGCGCCAGCCTGCACCTCGATGATGGTGAGCACGATCCGCCCTGGATTCTCCAGCCGGTGGACGCATCCGGCGGGCAGATAGATGCTCTCATTCTCGCCGAGCATGAGGGTGCTCTCATCGCGCGTCACCAGCGCCGTACCCTCCACCACCACCCAATGCTCGCAACGGTGGAAATGTTTCTGCAACGACAATCGTTCCCCCGGCAGTACAACAATCCGCTTCACCTGAAAGCGGGCGCCATTGATGAGCCCTTCATAAAAACCCCAGGGGCGGGTATTCACCCGCGAGGCGGACACGCCAGGGGGCTCCGCCGGCGCGGCAACACCGCAGTCAACAAGAGTGGCATCCCGGCTGAGGTGTTCTATAACGGCAAAGCGATCCTTAGCTTTGGTTACCATGCGCAAACCTCCAACGATTGATAAACGCAGTGTTACCGGCAAAAGTTTAATCAACAGCTAACGGGATGCGCCCATGCGGGCGATGGCCACCGGGCGTTAAGCATCGCGGTGCGGCGCGAATTGCCTTCCCCCGGATAAAAGCACAAACTCAACGCCAGAGAGCAGGAGAAACCCAAATGGAGCTGCGCCATCTCCGTTATTTCGCCGCCGTCGCGCAGGAGGGCAGCTTCACCCGTGCGGCGGAGCGGCTGCATGTGGCGCAGCCCCCGCTCAGCCGGCAGATTCAGCAGCTGGAAGAAGAGCTTGGCCTCGTTCTGCTCGACCGCGAAAGCCGCCCGCTGCGCACCACCGATGCCGGCAGGCTGTTTCTGGAACAGGCGGTGCAGGTGCTCGAGCGCATCGAGGGCATGAAGGTGATGATGCGGCGGCTCAAGCAATCCGGGCGGCCGCGCTTTGTCATCGGCTTTGCCGCCTCCACCATTTATGCGGCTTTGCCTGATCTCATCCGCCGCTTCCGCGCGGCAGCGCCCGAGGTGGAGCTGAACCTGGTGGAGATGGTCAGCCTCGAGCAGATCGCGGCGCTGAAGGAAAACCGGATCGATGTCGGCTTCGGGCGCATACGCTTCGACGATCCGGCCCTGCGGCGCGATGTGCTGCGCGAGGAGCCGCTGGTGGTGGCCTTGCCGCGCGCGCACCATCTGCTGGCGCACGAGGGCAAGCTCAGCATCACCAGCCTCGCCGGAGAGCCGCTGATCATCTATCCGCGCGAGCCGCGGCCGAGCTATGCGGATCAGGTGATCTCGCTGTTCCGCGACCGCGGGTTGGAGCCCAACGTGGTGCATGAGGCGCGCGAGCTGCAATCGGCGGTCGGGCTGGTGGCCGCCGAGGTCGGGGTGGCCATTGTGCCGGCCTCGGTGCAGCGGCTGCGGCGCGACGACATTGTCTACCGCGAGCTGGCCGAGCCGGGCATCTCCTCACCTATTATCATGAGCCGGCGGATCGGCGACCATTCACCGCTGCTCGCCCTCATGAGCCGGGTGATCATCGAGGCGTATGCGGCCTGGGGCCAACCCGCGCCAAAGGGGTTGGGCTAACCCAGATCCCCGCCCGCCACCGGCAGCGTGACGCCCGTGATGTAGGAGGCTTCATCGGAGGCCAGAAACAGGATGGCCGCGACCTGCTCATCCAGCGTGCCGTAACGCTTCATCAGGCTGGAT
>JAKBAQ010000126.1 GCA_021808985.1 Pseudomonadota bacterium | reverse complement strand
CCCGTGCCCGAGAGGTGCGAGCCCATTTTCTCCAGCTTGCGCCCGCGCCTGAACCCGGCGCGGTCCGCCTCCACGATGATCATCGAAATCCCCTTCATCCCCAGCTCCGGCTGGGTCTTGCAGGCCACGATGAAGGCATCCGCGAAGGCGGCGTTGCCGATATAGGTCTTGGCGCCGTTGATGATGTACTCATCGCCGTCGCGCACGGCGGAGGTGCGGATGCTGGCCACATCGCTGCCGCTGTCCGGCTCGGTTATGGCGAAGCCCATCCGCACCTCGCCCTTGGCCATCGGCGGCATCCATCTGTGCCGCTGCGCCTCGGTGCCGTTATGGAAGAGAATCTCGCTCACCCCATCGCCGATCACCAGCGGCGCGATGCTGGCCCCCGCCACGCTGTAGCCCAGCTCCTCGGCGATGATCACCCGGCACAAAAAATCCCCGCCCGGCCCGCCATATTCCTCCGGCACCCCAACCGCGAGAAACCCCATCTCCCCCGCCTTGGTGAAAAAAGACTGCGGAACCCTGCCCTCCTTCAGCCATTCATCCACATGGGCGTCGGCCTCGGTCTCCAGAAAGCGCCGGTACGAGGCACGGAATATCTCATGCTCATCGCTGAACAATTCTCTGGTGTAGTTATAGGGCATTGCGTCTCTCCATCCTGGCGCGTAATTTGTTCGCTACCTGCTATTTATCTACCGTACTAATTTATCCCTCACGTCCGGTCAAAAGGCAACTGGCATACAAATAGTGATATTTGCGATCCCGCCGCTTCGGAGTACTGAGAAGCCTCCACCACCAAGGCCAGTCCATGACCATGCAGCCCCGCCTCGTCGCGCTTGAAACCAGCCCGCCCGCCTTCACCCCGGAAACGGCGGAAATGCTGGCGTGGGACATTTTCGGCATAGCCGGCACCGCGCAGCTGCTCTATGGCGAGCGGGACCAGAATTTCCACATCCGCCCCGCGGCGGGCGAGGGCATCATCCTCAAAATCCTCGGCCCGGCGGAAGACCCCGCCACGGTTGAATTCCAGACCGGCGCGCTCGAGCACATCGCCATGATGGACCCAACCCTCCCCGTGCCCCGCACGCAGCGCACACGGGCCGGCGAAGCCTATACGCGCGTGCCGGATTCCGCCGGCGTGCCCCACATCGTGCGGGCGCTGCGCTTCCAGCCGGGGCGCATCATGGCGGGCCTGGAGCCCACCGCGCCGCTGCTGCGCAACACCGGCGCCACCCTCGCCCGGCTGGACCATGCGCTGGCGAACTATTTCCACCCGGCGGCGGGCCAACCCATCGTGTGGGACCTGCGCCGCATCCCCGCGCTGCGCCCCAGCGCCGCGCTCATCACGCCGCCAGCCGTCAGAACCCTGGTGGAAGGCGTGCTGGACCGTTTCATCGCCTTCCTGCCCGCGCTGGCCCGCCTGCGCCACCAGATGGTCCATAACGACCTTCACCCCGGCAACATGCTGGTCAACGAAGCCGCCACCACCATCACCGGCCTGCTTGATTTCGGCGACATGATCCACGCCCCCCTGGTGTTTGACCTTGCGGTCACCGCCGCCGAAACCACCGGCACCAACCTCCCGCCCATTGACTACGCGGCTGAAATCATCGCCGGCTACAACGCCCACACCCCCCTGGAGGATTGCGAGTTCCCCGCTTTGTTCGAGGCCATCATCGCCCGCCACGCGCAAAGCGCCACCATCCACGCCTGGCGCCTGCAGCACGACCCTGAAGGTGCCGCCAAGCTCGGCAGCCTGAGCGCGCTCAGCGCCCCGGCCATCGAGTCCTTCCTCACCGCCGGACGCGATGGCGTGGTGGCCAAATTCCGCGCCGCCGCCGCCCGCAAGGCCGACGAAGACTCATCCGCCCTGCCCGCCCGGCGCCAGCGCGCCCTTGGCCGCGGGCTGGAGCTTTCATACCGCGAGCCGGTGCATCTGGTGCGCGGCGAGGGCGTCTTCCTCTACGGGCCAGACGGCGAGCGCTATCTAGATGCCTACAACAACGTCCCCGCCGTCGGCCACGGCAACAGCCGCGTGGCCAACGCCATCGCCAGCCAGATGGCCACACTCTGCACCAACACCCGCTACCTGCATGAGGCCGTGGTGCGCTATGCCGAGCGGCTGAGCGCCACCATGCCCGCCGGGCTGGAGAACTGCCTGTTCGTCAATAGCGGCTCCGAAGCCAACGACGCCGCCTGGCGCATCGCCAAGCTCCTCACCGGGCGCGGCGGCGCCCTGGTCATGGCCAACGCCTATCATGGCGTCACTGACGCAGTTGCCGCCCTCTCCCCCTATTACGGCCCCTTCGCGCAGCCGCTGGCCCCCTTTGTGCAAACCCTGGAAGCGCCCGACACCTATCGCGGCCCCTTCACCGGCGCCGACGCCGCGGCCCATTACGCGGCTGACGCCACCCGCGCCATCGCCGCCCTCAACGCCAGCGGCCACGGCGTCGCCGCCCTCATCGTCGATTCCGCCTTCGTCTCCAACGGCATCCTCAACGTGCCCGATGGCTATTTCGCCGCCATCGCCGCCGCGGTCCGCGCCGCCGGCGGCCTGGTCATCGGCGATGAGGTGCAGTCAGGCTTCGGCCGGCTGGGCGACACCTTCTGGGGCTTCGCCCGCCATGGCGTCACGCCTGATCTCGTAACCCTGGGCAAGCCGATGGCCAACGGCCACCCGGTGGGCGCGGTCGTCACCCGCCCCGCCCTGCTCCAGGCCTTCACCGATAAAATAGACTTCTTCTCCACCTTCGGCGGCAACCCGGTCGCCGCCGCCGCCGCGCTCGCCACGCTCGATGTGCTGCAGGAGGAAAACCTGCAGGAAAACGCCCTCGCCACCGGGCGGCTGCTGCGCCAGGGCCTCCACGCCCTGGCCGCCCGGCACCCGGCCATCGGCGATGTGCGCGGCAGCGGCCTGATGATCGGCGTCGACATCGTGAGCGAGCGCGCCTCCCGCACCCCAGCACCCGAGCTCGCCCGGCAGATCGCCAACAAAATGCGCCATCTCGGCGTGCTCATCGGCACCGAGGGCCCGCACGGCAATGTCCTTAAAATCCGCCCGCCCCTGCCCTTTGGCCAGCGCCACGCCGCGCTGCTGCTGGAGGCCCTGGATCAGGCGCTCTAGAGGGCGCTTCAGAACCACCCACCTCACCACCCGGCGGCCCGCCAAGCGCCCCGCCACATCACATCAACCAAGGCAAATCGAAGGAGAATCCCATGTCCGTCCCAACCTTTGACGATGTCCCCAAGGACATCAACCAAATCATCGGCGCCCACATCAAGCTCTACCTCACCGACCCCGAAAAAGCCCATATCTGGGACGCCCGGCCCGTCGGGCTCGACGGCCCCGTCACCACCCTGCTGCTCACCACCATCGGCCGCAAGAGCGGCGAGCCCCGCCACGTGCCGCTGCTCTATGTCCCGCACAATGGCAGCTACTACGTCATGGGCTCCAAGGGCGGCAATGTTGACCATCCAATCTGGTTCCTCAACCTGCAGGAAAACCCGGACTGTGAAATCCGCGTCTCCACCCTGCACACCAAGGCGCGCGCGCGCGTGCTCGCGGGCGAGGAGCGCGCCACCGCCTGGGCGCTCATCACCGCCAAACACCCCGTCTACCTCAAATACCAGTCCCGCGCCCCGCGTGAAATTCCCATCGTGGCGCTTGAGCCGGTCTAACCCCTCCCTCGGGCGGCCCACGCCATCAGCCGGCCGCCCGAACATCCCCCATCCCTCCCGCAACACCGGCCAGCATCCGGGTTTGCAACCACGCGGCTCCGTTCATAAATATCGCCGCATCTCCCCTTTCGGATTCCCCTTGAGCTGATCATGCAATCTGGACCACCGCCGCCCACGCCGACGCCCACGGCGGTTCAACATCTGCGCATCGCCGATCTCGGCGTCGGCATGGCGGCGGCGCTGGTGGCCAAGCAGTTCGCCGAGCTCGGCGCCCAGGTCTCGCGCATCGAACCTCCCGGCGGCGATCCCTTCCATCAGCTCTACCCCGCCTACCGCTTCTGGCATCGCCACGCCGCCCTCACCCCCATCGCGCATGCCGATTCCCTGCTCGCCTCCGCCGATGTCTGCATCCTCGGCGGCGAGGACTATCCCGGCCTCACCTCGCCCTGGAACGCCGAGGCACTCAGCCGCCAGCACCCCCGGCTCATCATCCTGCAAATCCAGGGCTACCCCAACGAGCCCACCCGCCCCGCCGTCGACCTTCTGGTCCAGGCGCGGACTGGCGCGGTCTACGAGCAATTCGCCGCCCGCCCCATCGCCGCCGGCTTTTCCCTGCCCAGCTACGGCGCGGCGCTGCAAGGCCTCGTGGCAACCTGGGTGGCCCTGGTTGAGCGTGAGCGCAGCGGCCTCGGCCAGGTGGTCGGCATTTCGCTCGCCGCCGGCGCCGCCATGTTCTGGAGCCCCTTCTGGATGAAGGCGGAGCGCGCCGACGCCGGCTTCACCGGCATCACCCCGCGCGATGTCCGCCAGCTCATCCTGCGCTGCGCCGATTCCCGCTACGTGCAGATCACCATGGGCGTTCCCGGCGCCCTGGCCAAGGTCCACGCCGCCCTCGGCATCCCCGGCACTGTCGACCCGCACGACCGCTGCATGCCCGACCCCGCGCGCGGCGCCGCCAATTTTTATGGCGATTTTGACCTGCTGAACACCCACGCCGCCCGCCACCCCCGCGCCAGCCTGCTGCGCGCGCTGCACCAGGCCGGCGTGCCGGCCGAAGCCGTGCTGGCCCCCGGCGAATGCTGGGACGATGAGCAAACCCGCCTTAACGGCATCATCGAGACCAGCGCCGATGGCTGGCGCGGCGTGGGCAGCCCGCTGCGCATCCGCCGCGCCGCCACGCCGCCACAGCCCGCACCCCAGCGCCTGCGCGCCGCCCCGCCCGGCGCGCCGCCGCTCGCCGGCATCAAGATCATAGATTGCGGGGTCTTCGTCGCCGGCCCCTACGCCTCCAAGCTGCTGGCCGATTACGGCGCCGATGTCACCCGCGTCGAGCCGCCGACCGGCCGCTCCACGATGAGCGGCGAGCGCACCATCATCAGCGCCAATTTCGGCAAGCGCACCATCTGTGTTGACGCCAAATCCAGCGAAGGCCGCGCCATTCTCGCGCGCCTGTGCGCGCATGCTGACGCGGTGCTGCATAATTTCCGCCCCGGCGTCTCCAGCCGCCTGGGGCTGGACCAGGCAACCCTGCGCCAGATCAATCCCAGCCTCATCACGCTGGAAACCACCGCCTACGGCGCCACCGGCCCCAAAGCCGCCGCCCCGGGGTTTGACATGATCATGCAAGCCCATTGCGGCCTGCAGCACCGCGCGGGCGGCGCCGGCAACCCGCCGCTATGCAGCCGCACCCCCCTGGTTGATTTCGCAACCGGCGCCGTCGGCGCCATCGGCCTTCTGGTCGGCCTCTATGAACGTCTGCGAACCGGCAACGCCCTCGCCGCCGAGAGCAACCTGCTGAACGTGGGCACCTACATGATGGCCGAGCTGGTCCGCGCGCCTGACGGCACGCAGCTGGGCGCTCCCGCGCTTGACAGCTCGCAGTCCGGCTTCCACCCCGCCGAAAGCCTGTACCAGACCGCTGACGGCTGGGTCGCCATCGCCGCCCGTTCCGATGCCATGGCCAGCGCCCTCGCGCGCCTGCTGGGCCTTGCCCTGCCCGCCAGCCGCGCCGCCTGGGGCGAGGCCGAGCGCGCCCACCTGGCCACCGCCATCCGTGGCCAGAGCACCGCCGCCCTGGCGCAGGCGGCTGGCGCCCACGGCATCTGGCTCGAACCCTGCATCCGCGACGCCTGGGAGCAATCCCCGCCCGACGGCACCATCCTGCGTGAAATGCATGACGACGTATACGGCAACGTCACCCACTGCATCGGCCCGCTCGCCACCTTCTCGCGCAGCCAAACCCAACCGGCTTCGCGGCTTTCCGCCATGCCCGGGCAGGACACCAGATCCATCCTGGCCGAGCACGGCATCAGCACCGCGCAGGTGGAAGCCTGGCTGCGTGAAAAAGTGGTCGTCTAACCCTTCACGGCTCAGAACTTCGTAATCAGGCGGACATTCACAATCGTCCCCGCCACATCGTTCTTGGTGTAGATATTCTGGTCCCACGAGGCGAGCACATTAATCCCGCCAAACTGGTAGCCCACCATCGGCCCCGCGCCGTAGCTCTCCTCCATATGGTTGGTCAGCCGCGCGCCGTTCAGCGTATCGGCGGTAAACTGGTTCATCTGGTGCGCGCCCACGCCAAACGTCCACGCCCCGATGGTCTTGGCGATCGTGTAATCGGCCGAGAACTCATCGCCCGACATATAATTGTACCCGGTGGTCTTATCCGCCGTCACCGGCTCGGCCAGATGCATGTCGGCGCTGAGATTCCAGCCATTGCTAAGCCAGCTCAGCCCCAGATCCTCCTGCACCGCGAAATATCCGTTGCCCGAGGGCAGCCCCCCATTGTTCAGCTTGCCGTTGCGCAGGTCCGGCATGGTCGAGCTCGCATCCGGCAGATAAAGCTCCAGCCCGGTCTTCACGAAATAATCCTGCGGCAGCGTCCAGGCGAGCTGGCCGGGGATCAGCACGGTGTTGAACGTGCCCCAGTTGCCGCTGCCCACATGTCCGGTCACTCCCGGCGCCGAGGTATAGTCAAACGGCTGCGCGATGCCGAGCGAGTAGCTCGCCCCCAGCACCTTAATCCCCGGCACCCACAGCACGATCGGCACCTCGACCAGAATATTCGCGGTCGCGCCGGGAATATTCTTGCCGCTGTTGTTTTTAACGGTCGTATCGGTCCAGTAATTATCCAGCACGCCATAAACACCCGGCGGCGGCGTGGCGCCCGCGGCCAGCCCTTCATTCACCCCGCGCAGATACGGATTCCAAAGCTCGCTGGCCCCCGCCGGCGCGCAGAGCGCGAAGGTCCCGGCAATCGCCGCCGCCGCCACGCCAGCCAGCAGGCGCGGATCAGATTTTGTTCTTGTCATTTTCTTGGTCCCTGTTCGTTTGTGTTTTCAAAATCCCCGCGCGAAACCCTCCCGCGGGCGGCGCACCACCGCCCGCGCAACCGCGCGCGCGGCCACGGTATCCGGTAAAACAATCGGTAAGGTTAATGCGCCAGGCGAAGAATCCGGCGGCCCCGCCTCAGGCCAGAGCCGCCAGCTCCGCGTCGCTGAACACGCGCGAACGGGTCAAAAACCGTTGACCAGACCCGTTCTCCAACGAGAACATGCCGCCCATGCCGGGCACCACGTCGATGATGAGTTGCGTGTACTTCCAGTATTCAAACTGCGAGGGGCTCATGTAAAATTTCGCCCCGCCGATTTCGCCCAGCTCCACATCATCCGGGCTGAGCATGTAGTCGCCTTCCTTGAAGCACATCGGCGATGAGCCGTCGCAGCAGCCGCCTGACTGATGGAACATCACCGGCCCATGCGCCGCCCTCAGCGCCGCGATCAGCGCGAGCGCCGCCGCAGTGGCGAGCACGCGCGCCGGTTTTTCGCTCACCGCCGCGCCCCGCTCAAAAGAAGCCCAGCGCCTTCGGGCTGTAGCTCACCAGCAGGTTCTTGGTCTGCTGGTAATGGTCGAGCATCATCTTATGCGTCTCGCGCCCGATGCCCGACTGCTTATACCCGCCAAACGCCGCATGCGCCGGATAGGCATGGTAGCAATTGGTCCACACCCGCCCGGCCTTAATGCCCCGGCCCATCCGGTAGGCGCGGCTGCCATCGCGTGACCACACGCCGGCCCCCAGGCCATAGAGCGTGTCATTGGCGACATGCAGCGCCTCCGCCTCGTCCTTGAAGGTGGTGACAGCGAGCACGGGGCCAAAAATCTCTTCCTGGAACAGCCGCATCTTGTTGTTGCCGCGGAACACGGTGGGCTGGATGTAGAAACCATCCGCAAACCCCGCCTCCACCGTCGGCCGA
>JAKBAQ010000125.1 GCA_021808985.1 Pseudomonadota bacterium | reverse complement strand
GAGGTGGGCGAACAGGTCAAAGCGGATGGTGAACATGACGCGCTGGGCGGTGTCGAGCAGGAGGCGGTTGCCGGCGTAGACGAGCAGGGAGTCGAGCGCGCCGAGGCCGAGCATGGTCAGGCCCAGAGTGTCGAGCAGAAGCATGCGGTGGGTGTGCGGGTTGGGCAGGAAACCAGCGAGAAAGGGGCCGAGCGGGTGCTGGAAGATGACGTTGTCAACAATGGCCTTGAGCGGCCAGGGCAGCAGCAGCAGCACCATGGCGCGGGCGGACATGATGACGCCGCCAGTGCTAAGGGCGGGCCATTCCGGCCGCAGGTAGCGCAGCAGCCACCAGTGCAGGCTGGGGGAAGGCTTGCTCATGCCACTGAGAGTTGGGCGGGCGTGCTGGCGGGGACGAGGCCGAGGATGCGGCCAACCACGGCCTCCCAACCGAGTTGGGCGGCATCCCGCGCGGCGGCGGCGCCCATGGCGGTGCAGGCGGCGGGGGTGGCGAGCAGGCTGGCAATGGCGGCGCGGCACTGTGCGGCATCACCCGGGGGGTAGAGCATGCCGTTTTGGCCGTGGCGGATGACGGTGCTGATCTCACCGATGTCAGGTGCGACGACGGGGCGGGCGGCGGCCAGGGATTCGACGATTTTCATCGGTGAGAAATAGAAATCCGGCTGCGGGAGGTAGGGGGCTGCCGTCAGGGTCATGGCGCTGAGCCAGGCGGGGATTTCAGAGTGGGGGAGGCGTCCTGGCAGGATGACGCGCGTGCTCAGCCCGAGGGCGGCGGCGCGGGCCTGGACGGCTTCACGCTCCGGGCCCTCGCCGGCGGCGAGGAGGTGCAGATCTGGAAAGCGGGGCAGGAGATCCGCGAAGATATCGAGCAGGAAGGAGACGCCGTGCCAGGGCTTGAAGCTGCCGATGAAGCCGATGACGGGGTCAGCCCCGAGGCCGAGGCGCTGGCGCAGGGCGATGCCCGCGGCGGCATCCTCGGTGAAGCTCGTGAGGTCAACCCCGTTGGGCACGACGTGGATATTGCGGCTGTGGCCGAGGACCGCGGCGGCATGCTCGGCGACGGCGCCGGAGACGGCGATGATGGCGTCCGCGCCGTGGTAGGAGGCGTGTTCGGTGCGCTTCGCCTGGGCTTCCAGGCGCAGGCCGCGAAAGGTGCGCTGCTCGTGGATCAGCGGGGCGTTGATTTCGAGCAGGCGGGGGACGTTGTAATGGGCGGCGATATCAACCCCGGCGCAGTGGAAGAGGGCGTGACGCTCGTAGATGAGGTCTGGCACGAAGTTGATGGCCGCGAGGGCTTCGTGGATTTTTTCGGGGACCGAGAGGTCGTGGGCGAGGCTGGCGAGCTCGCGGCTGATGATGGGGTCTTCCAGCGCGCAGGGGGGGAGTTCGGCGGCGGCGCATTCAGCGGCGAGGCGCGCGGATGACGGCTTGCCGCTGATATGCAGCAGGCGGGCGGGCGGGGGCGGGTTGCCTTCGCCCAGCGTGGCGCAGGCGAGCAGAACCTCATGCCCCAGGGCGGCGGCGGCGCTGATGAAGGAGCGGACATGCACAGAGGCGCCTTTGTCGCCCAGCACGGGGATGCCGCGATCAAGGTTCAGGTAGAGGATTTTCATGGGCGAGCGCCTTGGCTCAGGGGCATGTCCGCCCGCAGGGCCTTGCGGGGTTTGGGGGCGCAGTCCTGGCAGCCGATGAGGCTGTGCAGGCGGCGGGTGGTGGTCCAGAGGTCAAAGTCGCGCTCCAGCAGGGCGCGGCCCTGGGCGGCGAGGCGCAGGGCGAGGGGACGGTCATGCAGGAGCTGGGCCATGGCCGCCGCGAGGGCCGCGGGGTCACGCGGGGGGACGAGCAGGCCGGTTTCGAGGTTGCGGACCAGCTCGGGGATGCCGGAGACATTGGTGGAGACGACGGGCAGGCCGATGGCCATGGCCTCGGCGATGACGTTGGGGATGCCGTCGCGGTCGCCATTATCCTCGATGCGCGGGGCGAGGGCGAAGAGATCGGCCGTGCCGTAGAGGGCGATCAGCTCGGCGTGGGTCATGGCGCCTTCGAGGGTGACGAGGGCTTCCAGGCCGGCGGATTGGATCTGCTCCCGCAGGGCGGCGCGCAGCGGGCCTTCGCCGATGATGCGGCAGCGGAAGGCGGTGCCGGAAGCTTTCAGCAGGGCGCAGGCGGCGATGAGGTCGTTGAGGCCTTTTTTGGGGACGAGGCGGCCGACGGAGAGGATGAGCGGGACGGGGTGGGGCGCGGGCGGGGAGGTGGGGCGGGCGTTGAACATGTCGAGGTCGATGCCGTGATAGATCAGGTTGATCTTGCCGGCGGGGTGGCCTTGGATGTCTTCGAGGTAGCGGACATTGTAGCCGGTGCAGGTGACGACGAACCGGGCGGCGCGGGTGCGGCGCGCGATGACGCTTTTGCGGGTCAGGTACAGGTCTTTGGCGTGGGCGGTGAAGCTGAAGGGGATGCCCGACATCAGGCTGGCGAAATGCGCGACCGAGGTGGGGGTGTTGGCGAAATGGGCGTGGATGTGGGCGATGCCCTCGGCGCGGCATTCGGCGGCGACATAGCCGGCGCGGAAGAAATGCTTCCAGACCGCCAGGGGGCTTGAGGAGGTGGCGGACCATTGCAGCGCGCGCCCGGCGACCGCGAGGTAGCGCAAGGGGGCGGCGCCGATGGCCTTGGCGTGGGAGGTGGCGAGGCGCTTGAATTTCGCGCCCCAGGTGGCGGGGAGGACGTGCAGCGGTGCCACGACCTGGGCGACCATGGGGTGGTGGGGTGGTGGCTCGGGCTGCAGCAGGGAGAAGATGCGCAGGTCCGCGCCGAGGCGCTCCATGGCGCGGATTTCGTTGATGATGAAGGTTTCGGTGAGGCGCGGGTAGCGCTTCATGATGTAGGCGACGGGGCCGGCGGGGATGGCATAGGCGGCGGCGGATTTTTGTGGCGGGGGGGTCATACCAGGCTGGCTTCCACGTGACGGGCAGATGAGAGCAGGGCGGAGACGCGCTCGGCGCCGTCCAGGTCCAGCGCGGCCCAGACGGATTCGGGCACGGGCGGTTTGAGCAGGCAGGCGGGGACCATGCCGGCGAGCTGGGTGGCGATGTCCGTGTCCGGCTCCACGATATCGACCAGGCCGAGGGAGGCGAGCAGGCGGGCGCGCATCAGCTGCTCGGCGCGCGGGGCGGCGCGGGGAACGAGGATGGCGGGTTTTTTCCAGGCGATGATTTCGGCGCTGGTATTGTAGCCGGCCATGGCGATGACCAGGCTGGCGGCGCGCAGGCTGGGGACCAGGTTGGTGGTGAAATCAACCAGCTCGACATCCTCGCACGAGGCGGCGGCGGCGTGCAGGGCGGCGCTTTCGGGCGCGGACATAAGCGGGCCGAGGACGATGACCGAGTAACGCGGCCCGGGGGCCATTTTCGGCAGGGCCTCGAGATAGGCGCTCATGAGGGAAAAGCCGTCGCCGCCGCCGCCGGCGGTGACGAGGACGACGGGACGGCCGGCGGCACGGGTGGTGTTCCAGCAGGGGGTGGTCTCGTGGCTGGGCCTGGACTCGGGCTGGGCGACGACGTGGCCGCAATAGACCACCTTCCGGGCGTTTTCCTTGGCGATGCCGTAGCCTTCCACCACGTCGAACAAGGCGCGGCTGCCATAGACCAGGATGTTGTCATAGGCGTGTTCGAGCAGAGCGTGGATGTTCTGCTCGCGCCAGATGGCGCGGACGTTTTCGGGACTGTCCAGAATGTCGCGCAGGCCGAGTATGACGCGGGTGTGGGGGTGCTCCTGGCGGATGAGGGCCAGGGTGGAGAGCAGCTCGCCGTTCATGCCGGCGGGGGCATGGTCAACCAGAAATACATCCGGCCGGTCACGCAGGACGAGCTTGAGGATCAGGGCTTCGCGGTAGCCCTTGACCATGCCGAACAGCTGGCCCTTGGCGCGGGCCTCGTAGCTCTCGGCGCCGGTTTTGACGACCGGGGGGAGCGGCTGGACCTGTAGGCCGGGCGGGAGATCCCACTGGCCGATGACCGGAGAGCCGGTGAGCAGGAGGACGGAGAATTTGCCGCCGCAGGCCAGCAGGCGGTGGGCGATGGCGAGGTTGCGCCGCAGATGCCCGAGGCCGAAGGTATCATGCGAGTAGAGAAACACCTTGATGGGGCCGTTGGGCCGGGCGGGGGCGCGGCCCAAGACCGGAGCAGGCACGGCGATGGGCTGCGTGGATTCCGCGGAGGAGAGGTTTTGCACGTTGATGTCCCGTCTGTGACCAGATGGGAGGATTTTTTGTGGAACTTTGTTCCACGGTCAAGTTACAAAACTGATACTTTTGAAAGAGTTTGTATATGACGGTATCGTGACGAAATTGCCCGGCGCGCGGCTGGTTGCCGGGCGGCCGGGGTGGGGTGGGCGCGGGAGATGCGGGCTTATGCCGGGGAGGTGGGCGCCGGTGTGGCGGGCCGGGAGGTTACTCGGCCATGGCCGAGGCGTCGGAGCGGGTGGCGCCGACGCGCGCGGCGAGCGAGGCGGCCATGAAGGGGTCGAGATTGCCATCCAGCACCGCCGCGGGGTTGCCGGTTTCAAAGCTGGTGCGCAGGTCTTTCACCAGCTGGTAGGGGGCGAGGACGTAGGAGCGGATCTGGTGGCCCCAGCCGATGTCGGTTTTGGCGGCCTCGGTGGCGGCGGCGCTGGCTTCGCGCTTTTGCAGCTCCATCTCGTACATGCGGGCCTTGAGCATGTTCATGGCGGTGGCGCGGTTGCGGTGCTGGGAGCGGTCAGTCTGGCAGGCGACGATGATGCCGGTGGGGATGTGGGTGATGCGGATGGCGGATTCGGTTTTGTTGACGTGCTGGCCGCCAGCGCCCGAGGCGCGGAAAGTGTCGACCTTCAGATCCGCCGGGTTGATTTCGATCTCGATGGTGTCATCGACCACCGGATAGACCCAGACGGAGGAGAAGCTGGTGTGGCGGCGCGCGGCGGAATCATACGGGGAGATGCGGACCAGGCGGTGGACGCCGGATTCGGTTTTCAGCCAGCCATAGGCGTTGGGGCCGGAGATCTGCATGGTGACGGATTTGATGCCGGCCTGCTCGCCTTCGGACATGTCAAGGATTTCAACCTTGAAGCCGCGGCGCTCGGCCCAGCGCATGTACATGCGCTGGAGCATCTGCGCCCAGTCCTGCGCCTCGGTGCCGCCGGAGCCGGCGTTGATTTCCATGAAGGCGTCGCGGCCGTCGGCCTCGCCGGAGAGCAGGCTCTCGATCTCGCGCGTTTTGGCCTGTTCGGCCAGCGCGGCGAGGGAGGACAGCGCGTCCTTCACCATGGCGGCGTCGCCCTCGGATTCAGCCATTTCGATGAGTTCGAGCGTGTCGGCGGTTTCGCGCTCGAGGGTGATGACACCATCAATGAGGCCGGCGAGGCGGCCACGCTCGCGCATGACCGTCTGGGCGGCTTCGGGGTCGTTCCAGAGGGAGGGGTCTTCGGCGCGCGCGTCTAGTTCGGCGCGCTTGAGGAGGGCTGCATCCCAGTCAAAGATGCCTCCTCAGCAAGGCGACCGAACGGCCGATCTGCTCGTTTAACTGATCTGATTCTGCTGACATGGAGAGCCTATACGAAGTGTGGAGAGGAAAGGCTACACCTTGGCGCGGGTTAGCTGGGTTATATCGCGCACGGCGCCGCGGGCGGCGCTGGTGGTGAGGGCGGCGTAGGCTTGCAATGCCTGGGAGACCACGCGGGTGCGGTTGGGCTTCCAGGCGTCGGGGCCGCGGGCTTCCATGGCGAGGCGGCGGGCGGCCAGGGTTTCATCGGAGAGGGCGGCGCGCAGGATGCGGTTGGGGATGTCGATTTCGATGATGTCGCCCTCCTCCAGCAGCCCGATATCGCCGCCTTCGGCGGCCTCGGGGGAGGCGTGGCCGATGGAGAGGCCGGCGGTGCCGCCGGAGAAGCGGCCGTCGGTCACCAAAGCGCAGACTTTGCCCAGGCCTTTGGATTTGAGGTAGCTGGTGGGGTAGAGCATCTCCTGCATGCCGGGGCCGCCTTTGGGGCCTTCATAACGGATGACCACCACATCCCCCGCGACGATGCGGTTGCCGAGGATGGCGGAGACGGCGTCGTCCTGGCTCTCAAAAATGCGGGCGGGGCCGGTGAAGACCAGGGCCGAGGGGTCCACCCCCGCGGTTTTGACGATGGCGCCGTCCAGCGCGATGTTGCCGGCGAGGACGGCGAGGCCGCCATCGGGGCTGAAGGCGTGGGCGATGTCGCGGATGACGCCGGTTGAGCGGTCAAGGTCCAGGGACTCATAGCGGCGGTTCTGGCTGAAGGCCTGGGTGGTGCGGATGCCGCCGGGGGCGGCGAGGTAGAGGCTGCGGGCGGCATCCGATGCGGGGCCTGAAATGTCCCACTTGGCGATGGCCTCGCCCATGCTGGGGGCGTGGACGGTGGGCAGGCCGGCGTGGATAAGCCCGGCGCGGTTGAGCTCGCCCAAAATGGCGAAAATGCCGCCGGCGCGGTGGACGTCTTCCATGTGGACATCGGATTTTGAGGGCGCGACCTTGCAGAGATTGGGGACGCGCCGCGAGAGATGGTCGATATCCTCCATGGTGAAGGGGATTTCGCCCTCATGCGCGGCGGCGAGCAGGTGGAGCACCGTGTTGGTGGAGCCGCCCATGGCGATATCAAGCGACATGGCGTTCTGGAAGGCCTCGAAGCTGGCGATGGAGCGGGGCAGGACGGTGGTATCATCCTGCTCGTACCAGCGGCGGGCGAGGCTGACGATGGTGCGTCCGGCCTCGAGGAAGAGCTCCCGGCGGTCCGCATGGGTGGCGAGCAGGCTGCCGTTGCCGGGCAGCGAGAGGCCCAGCGCCTCGGTGAGGCAGTTCATGGAATTGGCGGTGAACATGCCCGAGCAGGAGCCGCAGGTGGGGCAGGCGGAGCGCTCGACTGCGTCGGTGTCGGCGTCGGAGACCGAAGGGTCAGCCGCGGCGACCATGGCGGTGATGAGGTCAGCCCGTTCGGTTTTGCCGCCGTGGATGTATTTGCCGGCCTCCATCGGGCCGCCGGAGACGAAGACGGTGGGGATGTTGAGGCGCATCGCGGCCATGAGCATGCCGGGGGTGATTTTGTCGCAGTTGGAGATGCAGACCAGGGCGTCAGCGCAGTGGGCGTTGACCATGTATTCAACGGAATCCGCGATCAGCTCACGCGAGGGCAGGCTGTAGAGCATGCCGGAATGGCCCATGGCGATGCCGTCATCGACCGCGATGGTGTTGAATTCCTTGGCGACGCCGCCGGCGGACTCGATTTCACGGGCGACCATCTGGCCGAGATCCTTGAGGTGGACATGGCCGGGGACGAACTGGGTGAAGGAGTTGGCGATGGCGATGATGGGCTTGCCGAAGTCGCCATCTTGCATGCCGGTGGCGCGCCAGAGGCTGCGCGCGCCCGCCATGTTGCGGCCGTGGGTGGTGGTGCGGGAGCGGTATGCCGGCATCGGGTGTGTCCTAAGCTGTATAGTCGAGGCGGTATAGATTCACCTGATTGCGGCTAAAGGCAAGCGCGCGGGGCGGCGGGGTGGATGAGCGAAAGTTTGCGGCTTGTTGTTAATTTTGAAATTGCAATCCGGGGCATGAAAAGGTACATCCTTATTGGGGAATTAATATATTTTAACTCATCTTTTAGTTGTATTTTAGTCTTGGGGGGACATTCATGAGCGGAATCATCGAGACTTATACGGGCGTGGTGGAGATGGTCACGCTTTCCAGCACGGAGGGTTATCTGATCAGCGCCGATGGCGCGACCGGCGGCGCTGGCGGCGCTGGCGGCGGCGGCGGCGCGGGCGGGGCGGGCGCGCTCGTGAGCGGGACGTTCGCGCTGACGGCGGGCACGGTGCTGGAGATTGTGGTGGGCGGCGCGGGGCAGGCCGGAAGCACGGCCTTCAACGCGGCGGGCGGCGGCGGCGGCGGCGGCGGC
>JAKBAQ010000124.1 GCA_021808985.1 Pseudomonadota bacterium | reverse complement strand
GAGCGGCGGTGAAATCTTCAGGAAAATGCTGCATGATGACGGGCAGGACAGTGCCGGGCATCCTTTTGTGCGGCTGCTGCTCGCCACCGTGGATATTCCGGGCGAGTTTTTTCTCGATACCCAGGCTGCCGTGTTCAGGGATAATGCATTGGCCAGGGGGCGGATGACATGGCGGGGCAGGGTGGTGGAGCCCGCGGCGATTACCCGCAGCGCCTTGCTGACCATGGAGGCGGCCGAGGATGATATTGCCGGACGCGGGCAGACGCGCGCCGCGCACGGGCTGTGCAGCGCCCTGCCGGCGGCGCTGCGGGCGCACCATGTGCAGGAGGGGATTGGCCATTTCGGCCTGTTTCATGGCGCGGCATGGCGCGGGGCCATATTGCCGCGGCTTTGCGCGTTCACGGCGGCTCATCCTGGCGGTTGATTTTGACCCAGACGCCGTTGGCCTTGGTGTAAGCGTGCTTCACCGCTGCCCAGGCGATCCGGAAGGCGGCTTCCTCCTGGCGCGGCTCGCCCGCATGGGCGGCGTGGGCGTGGTTGAAGGCGGCGCGGAAAATATCCTGCGCGTGTTCGGGCAGGTTTCGGCGTATGGGGGGCGGAAGGTCGCTGTTGCGGGCGTAGGGCATGGCGTGAGGGCCGGCTTTGATTGAAATCAATGTGGAATTTCATCGTCAGTGCGACACTGCGCCGTGTAAAGAGTTTATGTTGGGGTTTTAACAAGACTTGTCCGGCTCCGGACTTATCCGGCAAGGGCCGGCTATATGGAGGGGATGATCATGCCTGAAAAATCTGCGGCGCCGGCCTTGATGACTGCCGCTGAAATCATGACCGTCAAGGTGGTCAGCGTGCATCCTGCCGATGCTGTCGCCGTGGTCGCGCGGCAGCTTGCCAGCCATGGCATCAGCGCCGCTCCGGTGCTGGATGCGGATGGCGTGCTGCTGGGCATGGTGAGCGAGGGGGATATCATGCGGCCGTTCGGCGCGAAGAACCAGATGCGCCGCGCCTGGTGGCTGGAAATGCTGGCGGAGGGTGAGGATCTGGCGCCGGATTTTCTTGAATATATCAAGCAGGATAACCGCAAGGCGGCGGATTTGATGTCGCGCGAGGTGGTGAGCGTGCCGGAGACGGCGTTGCTGGGCGAGATCGCCGATATTCTGGCGGAGCACCATATCAAGCGTGTGCCGGTGGTGCGGGATGGGCGTGTGGTCGGCATTGTCAGCCGCGCGGATATCGTGCGCGCGCTGGCGCATCTGCCGCGCGCCGGCCGGGGGTGAACAACCAGGAAAGGATAGGGACATGCCTCATTATTTGCGGATTTTGATTGTGCTCGCCGATGGCGAGCATGCGCGCTTCGTGCGGGAGAGGGAGGATAATGCGCTTTATACCGATGTTGTCCTGAATTCGAGCGAGGCGCATAAGCGCGCGTCCGACCTTGGATCGGACCATCCGGGTGCGTCGTTCCACTCGGACTCAACGGCGCGCCATGCGATTGCGCCGGAGCATGATTTGCATGATCTGGCCAAGGAGAGGTTCGCGCGCCATGTCGCGCACCAGATAAATGGCGCGGCGAAGGCGGAGACGTTTGATGAGCTGGTTATCGCCGCGCCGGTGCATGCGCTGCAGGCAATCCGCGCGGCGCTGGATTCCGCCGCGTCGGGCAGGATTATCGGCACGGTGGTGAAGGATCTGGTGAAGACCCCGGACCATGAGCTGTTGCCGCACCTGGGCGACTGGGTGCGGCCGGTGGAGCGGGCCAGGCGCTGAGTGTTGGTTTGGACGATGATGCCGTGACGGGGCAGGGCGGGTGAACATGGGCGGGGAAGCCTGTGTTCAACCGCCCTGGACGCGCGGGGCTTTATGGCGTGCCGCTGTTGCCGCCGCCAGAGAGCGAGGGTTTGGTGATGGTGATCTTGGGCGCGGGGCCGGAGGAGGTGGTGCTGTTGCCGGTTACACCTGGGGTCATGGCTGAATTGCCGGCGCCGTTGGTCATGGAACTGCCGGGCGATTGCTGCCGCGGCGTGCCGTTGGCGTTGATGCCGTTCACCACATCAATATTGGGGCCGTACATGGCGTGCGAATCGGAATTGAGCCCCGAATGCACATTTGTGCCGGTTTGCGCCAGGGCGGCGCCGCAGAGTGCCAGACTAAGTGCCGTGCCGAATAGCCAACGAGACATGGAAGCCCCCTTATTTCAGGAATTTGTTGCCGGTTATTATGACTACACTTGTTTACGGGAGCCGGCCTTGACCGGGATCAATCCGCGAGCCCGTTGACTCTATAAGGAGATCGCGCGGGCCGGATCAAGTACGGGTGGGTAGTTATTCAAGGCTCAGCAGGCGGACCAGCTTGGCGCGCTGGGCCATCAGGTCCGCCAGGGTGTAGCCGTCCAGCACGGCCATGAAGGCGTATAGCGCCTTGTTGAGCGCGCCGGTGAGGCCGCAGGCGGGCGCGACGAGGCAGGAGCCGCAATCCACCAGCTGCAGGTCTTCCTCCATGCTGCGGACCACCGCGCCGATGTTGATCTCAGCGCAGGGTTTGGCCAGATGCATGCCGCCCAGCCGCCCGCGCACGGTTTTTACATAGCCGGCACGGCCAAGATTGTGCACCACCTTCATGAGGTGGTTCTGCGAAATGCCGTAAGCCTTGGCGATTTCGGAAATTGAGCAGACCCGCTCCTCATGGGTGCCAAGATAGAGCAGAACCCGCAGTGAATAGTCAGTGTATCGGGTGAGATGCATATGGCGCCAGCATACGCCTGGATGCGCCGCGCGCTCAAGCCGGGCCTTGCGCGCTGGTTTGGCTGGCGGCGGGATTGTTTGATCTAGATCAAAGCCAGGGCGGAAATATACATATATTTAAAATACATCTTTTAGGGGGCAAGGCTGGCGCATCCCGGGGAGAGATTTTTCGTCCGTTTTTCAAGAGGAAATTTTCATGTTTTGTTTTCAGTGCGAGCAGACCACGCGGGGGCCGGGCGGTGCCGGTTGCGCGACAGACAAGGGCGTATGCGGCAAGGACGAGGCGACCGCCGATTTGCAGGATGTGCTGATCCATCAGCTCAAGGGCATTGGCCAGTATGTGTCGCGCCTGCGCGGGCTGGGCGTTGCCGATGCGCCGGCTGACAGCTTCATCCTCTACGGGTTGTTCACGACGCTCACCAATGTCAACTTCAACCGCGCCCGTTTCGTGGAGATGATCGCCGAGGCGGCCCGCTTGCGCGACAGGCTGCGCGCCGCCTATGAGGCCGCCGCCAAGGCCGCCGGCCAGCAGCCGGAAATTCTTGCCGGCGCGGCGGCTTTTGCGCCGGCTGACAATGTCGCCGGGCTGCTGGCCCAGGCGAAGGCCGCCAGTGTCATCGTCGGGCGCGAAGAGGTGGGCGAGGATGTGATCGGCCTGCGCGCCTTGCTGCTTTATGGGCTGAAGGGCGTTGCCGCCTACGCGCATCATGCCGAGGTTCTGGGCGAATCGCGTGATGAAATCGCCATTGGCATCGCCCATGCGCTGGATGTTCTGGCGAGCAACCCGACTGATCTGGGCGGCATGCTGGAAGAAGCCCTTGCGCTGGGCCGCCTGAACTTCAAGGTCATGGAAACGCTGGACGCCGCAAACACCGGCAGCTTTGGCGCCCCCTCGCCGCATGCGGTGCGCACCACCCCGGTTGAGGGCAAGGCGATTCTGATCTCGGGGCATGATTTGCGCGACTTGCATGAGCTGCTGGAAGCCACCAAGGGCACCGGCATTAATGTTTATACCCATGGCGAGATGCTGCCCGCGCACGGCTACCCCAAGCTGCGCGAATATCCGCACCTGGCGGGCAATTACGGCGGCGCCTGGCAGAACCAGCAGGTTGAGTTCGCGGCGTTTCCGGGCCCGATCGTGATGACGTCGAACTGCCTGATCGAGCCGCAGCCGCTCTACCGCAACCGTATTTTCACCTCCGGGCCGGTGGGCTGGCCGGGGATCCGCCATGTTGCCAATGGCAATTATGGGGCCGTCATCCAGGCCGCGCAGGCGCTGCCCGGCTTCACCAAAACGGTTGAAGGCCCGGCATTGACGGTGGGCTTTGGCCGCGAGGCGGTGCTGGGCGCGGCTGGGACTGTGGTTGAGGCTGTGAAATCTGGTGCGATCAGGCATTTCTTCCTGATCGGCGGATGCGACGGCGCGGCGCCGGGGCGGAACTACTTTACCGAGTTCGCGGAACAGGCGCCGGATGATACCATGATCCTGACCCTCGGCTGCGGCAAATACCGCTTCAACAGCCATGATTTTGGCACCATCGGCGGCTTGCCGCGCCTGCTCGATATCGGCCAGTGCAATGACAGCTACTCTGCCCTGGTTATCGCCACGGCGCTCGCCGGCGCGTTCAATTGCGGGGTGAACGAGTTGCCGCTCTCGCTCGTCGTCTCCTGGTTTGAGCAGAAGGCGGCGGCGGTGTTCCTCACGCTGCTCGCCCTGGGCGTGCGCAATGTGCGGCTTGGGCCGACGCTGCCGGCGTTTCTCACGCCGGCCATTCTGGACATTCTTGTCAGCCAGTTCGGCGTGCTGCCGATTACCAGCGCCGAGGCTGATATCGAGGCCGCTCTCGCGCCCCGCATTGCCGCGGAATAGCGCCTGAGTGGAGGCGCCGGGATGGTTTCCCCAGTCCATCCCGGCGTCTTTTTGTCTACTGGTTCAAGGTGAAAACATGTCTGAAATCACGCTGATAACGCGCGATGGCGCGAAACTTGGCCTTGCCGCGGCTCCCACGGAGACGGTGCTGGAAGCCGCCGAGGCCGCTGGGCTTTTTCTGCCCGCCATGTGCCATGAGGGCAGTTGCGGCCTGTGCGCGGCGCAGGTGACGCAAGGGGATTACGCCCTGCGCGGCGGGGCGCGTGAGGCCGCGCCGGATGGCGCCATTCCGCTCTGCCTGTGCATGCCGCAATCGGCGCTGACGGTTGAGCTGCCTTATCCGCAGTCGGGCATCAGCCATCATAGCGTTCCCACCCGCATGGCGGAGATTAGCGGCATAAGCCAGGCTGGGAGCGGGGCGGTTATTCTCACGCTGGCGCTGCGGCCGGACCCTGAGTTTGGCACGGCGGCGGATTTCACCCCTGGGCAGTATATGGAGGTTTCCATACCCGGCACTGAGATAAAACGCGCTTATTCGCTCACCAACCTGCCCAATTGGGACGGCACGCTGGAATTTCTCATCCGCTTGCAGCCGGGGGGCGCGTTTTCCACCTGGCTCGCGCAGACGGCCAGGCCGGGCGACATGTTGAGCCTGCGCGGGCCGGTTGGGCGGTTCGTGCTGGATGAAACCAGCCCACGCCCGCGGGTTCTGGTCGGCGGCGGCTGCGGTTTCGCGCCGCTGCTTTCCATGCTGCGCCATCTGGCCGATTTTCAGGACATGCAGCCGACGCATCTGATTTTCGGCGCGAATACGGAGGCTGAGCTCGCCGTTGCCGCGCCGCTGGAGGACCTGGCGGCGCAATTGCCGAACTTGACCGTTTGCTGTGCCGTTTGGCACCCAGAGGCGGGCTGGGAGGGTTTTAGCGGCACCGCGGCCGATGCGCTGGCGCAATATCTGGACGGCGATGCCGGGCAGCCGGATATTTACCTGTGCGGCCCGCCACGGTTGATGGAGGCGGTTATGCGTGTCGCGAACGAGCGCGGGGTGCCCGCCGCGCGGATTTATTCCGAGCAGGTGCAGGCGCGCTGAGGGCGTGCGGGTGTTAGAGGCCGCGTGAAATCAGCTCACGCATGATCTCGGAGGTGCCGCCGTAGATGCGCTGTACCCGGGCATCGGCGAACAGGCGGCAGATTTCGTATTCGCGCATGAAGCCGTAGCCGCCGAAAAATTGCAGGCATTGGTCGACCACGCGGCCCTGGGTTTCGCTTGCCCAGAGTTTGGCGATGGAGGCGGCCTCGCTTGTCAGGCCGCCTTTGACGTGTTCGCCCAGGCATTGATCAAGGAAGGCCCAGCCGACTGAGATGTCGGCCTTGATGTCAGCCAGCTTGAACCTTGTGTTCTGCTGCTGGCCGACAGGTTTGCCGAAGGCGGAGCGCTCCTTCACGTAAGCGCAGGTGATATCAAAGGCTTTTTGCGCGGAGGCGATGGATTGATAGGCGATGGTCAGCCGTTCCTGCGGTAGCTCGCGCATCAGGATGCCCATGGCCCCGCCCTCGGGGCCGATGCGGTTATGCGCTGGCACGCGCACCTCATCGAAGAACAGCTCGGAGGTATCGGCCGAGAGATGGCCGAGCTTGTGCAGATTGCGGCCGCGGCGGAAACCGGGGCGGTCTGCTTCCACCACGATGAGACTCATGCCGCGCGAGCCGGCATCGGTGGCCGTGCGCGCCACCACGATGACGGCGTCGCAATGCTGGCCGTTGGAAATGAAAGTCTTCTGCCCGGAGATGACATATTCATCGCCCTCGCGCGCCGCGCGGGTGCGGATGCCTTGCAGGTCGCTGCCGGTGCCGGGCTCCGTCATCGCGATGGCGAAGACTTTTTTGCCGGTGACCATGCCCGGCAGCCAGCGTTTTTTTTGCGCCTCGTCGGCGATGTTCAGGATGTAGCCGGCGCAGACATCGCTATGCACCGAGAAATCAGCCCCCGGGCCGGTGAAGCCGGCGTAGAACATCTCCTCGACCACGATGGCGTTGAACCGGAAATCGCCGCCCACGCCGCCATATTCCTCGGGGATTTGCGGACAGAGCAGGCCGGTCGCGCCGCCTTGGTCCCAGAAGTCGCGCTCGACGATGCCGGCTTCTTCCCAACGGTTGAAATGCGGGGCCACATGGGTGGCAGCGAACCGGCGGACAGTTTCGCGGAACTGCTCGTGTTCCTCATTGTAGATGGCACGCTGCCTCAGCACGGCGAAAGCTCCTTGAAAAATCCGTTGCGTTCAGGCTGTGACTTTTTCGGCGTGGGAGAGCAGGCAGAACGGCCCGCCGAGATAGGCGGGGAAGCCGGCCTCGCTGACCATGCCGTAATCGGCCAGGCGCTCGCCATCGGCGCCGAGCCCGGGCAGCAGCCGCGCGGCGGCGGTGGTGATATCTTCCAGCACCTCGCGCACGAGGCGTTTGGCGGTGCTCTCGGGCGGGCTGGTGTGCCAGTAGCCCGTGCCGGTGAAGGCTGAATCTGGGGCGGGGTGGGCGATGCCTTCGATTTTGAAGCCGGCGGCCGCCAGGGCCGCGCCGATATGCGCGGGCCGGCCCTGCCAGAGTGCTGGCAGCTCGCGCAGGGCGCGGCTTACGGCTTCGGGCATGTCGCCGGTTCGTATCCGGCGCTCATAGTCAGTTTTGGCGACGAACATGGTGCGGATCATGTCGCGGGCTTCCGGACGCTGGATCAGCCCGGCGAAAATGCTCATCTCGGTGCGGATCGCGGTTTCGATATCCTGGGTGAAGCCCTGTTCCAGGCAGCGCAGGATTGCCAGGGGCGCTGGGTAATGGCCCAGTGTTTCGGCCAGGACGCCTTGGCGCGCGGCGGTGATGAGCCCGCTTGCCTGGGCGGCATCGCGCGGGCGCCAGGTGGCGTCATCCCATGGTTGGCGCGCGGCGGTGGCTGAGAGCAGCCAGCGCTCCGCCGCCGCGACCTCCTCGCCAGGGGCCACCAGCTCGCTGGCCAGCCCGGCATTCAGAGCGTCCTGCCCCCAAAGGCGGCGGCCTTCGAGCAGAATTGGCAACGCTGCCTCCAGCCCGGCCACGCGCGGCATGCGTTGCGTGCCGCCAGCACCGGGGAGCAGGCCGACCAGGGATTCCGGCAGGCCCATGGCGGCTTTTGGCGTGTTGGCCAGCACGCGGTGATGCGTGCCCAGCGCCAGCTCACAACCGCCGCCCAGCGCCAGCCCCGCGATGGCGCAGGCCACGGGTTTGCCGCATGTCTCCAGCGCGCGCACGGCGGCGCTGAGCGGGAAAAAATGCTCAAACGCGAGATGGAAACGCGCCGCCGCGGGGGCGGCCATGATCATGCCATAGGCCTGGCCGAGTTCCAGCAGATCGGCTCCGGCGCAGAAGGCGGAGGTTTTGCCCGAGCGCAGCAG
>JAKBAQ010000123.1 GCA_021808985.1 Pseudomonadota bacterium | reverse complement strand
GCCGGGCAGGTGCTGGCGACGCTGGCGCCGGATGCGGCCTCGGTGGCGGAGCTGCGCAAGGCGCGCGATGCGCTGACGGCGGCGCGGGCGGCGCGGGCGCATGTGGCGGCGCTGCTGGCGACGCATCTGGCGACGAACGCGGACCTGGCCGCGGCGGACCAGGCCGTGGGGGATGCCCAAGGCACGCTGCGGGCGCTGCGGATGGCCGGGACGGGGCGAGCCAGGAATGTGGTGGCGCCGTTTGCCGGGATTGTCTCCGCCGTGCTGGCGGCGCCGGGCAGCGTGCAGCCGGCGGGCAGCGGGCTGCTGCGGGTGGTGCAAAGCGGGCGAATGGTGGCGCTGGCGGGTGCGCCGCCGGCGCTGGCGGGCGCCATAGCGCCGGGGGATGCGGCGAAAATAACGCTGCTGAATGGCGGCGATGCGGCGATGGACGGGCAAGTGGCGCTGGTGGCGGCGATGCCCAACCCGCAGAGCGGGCTGGATGATGTGACCCTGACGCCGCAGGGCGCGCTGTCGCTGGGGGCGCCGGTGAAGACGGTGATAACCACCGGGACGCTGGACGGGTATGTGGTGCCGCGCGATGCGGTGCTGAGCGATGCGCAGGGAAGCTATGTGTTTCAGCTGGATGGGCACGGCGTGGCGCACCGGGTGGATGTGCGGGTGATGGGCAACGCGGGCGGGCGCAGCGTGCTGGCGGCGGAGGGGCTGAACGCGGCGCTGCCGCTGGTGAGTGCTGGGGCTTATCAGCTTGATGACGGCATGGCCACGAGGACGAGCGGAGCCGGAAATTGAGGTTTGCCGCCTGGTTGAACCGGCATAGCCGGTCTGTGCTGCTGGCCGCCGCGGCGCTGGCGTTCGGGGGGATTGTGTCGGCCATATCGTTGCCGATCAGCCTGTTTCCGCAGACGGAGTTTCCGCGCGTGCGGGTGAATATCGACACTGGCAGCCAGCCGGCGCAGCAGATGATGCTGCAGGTGACGCAGCCGATGGAGCAGGCGGTGCGCGCGGTGCCAGGGGTGGTGGATGTGACCTCCACGACATCGCGCGGGTCGGCGCAGATGATCGTCGACTTCAGCTGGGGGACGAACATGACCACCGCCACGCTGGGGGTGGACGCGGCGATGGCGCAGCTGCTGCCCAGCCTGCCGCCCAGCGCCAGCTATATCGTGCTGCGCATGGACCCGACGGTGTTTCCCTTCATGGCCTATGCCCTCACCTCGCCCACCGTGAGCCAGGTGAAGCTGCGCGACCTCGCGAAATTCCAGATCGTGCCGCTGCTCTCGGCCATTCCCGGCATGGCGCGGGTGCAGGTGCAGGGCGGGGACACGGCGGAGGTTGAGGTTGATGTGGACCCGCACCGGCTGGCGGCGTTCCATTTAACGCTCGCGGATGTGACCAGGGCGGTGGGGGCGGCGAATGTGCTGCAATCCGTGGGGCGGATGGATGACCATGACCTGCTCTATTTGCTGATGAGCGACAATGCGCTGCACACGGTGGGAGATGTCAGGAAGATCGTGCTGCGCGGCGGGCCGGATGGGGTGGTGCGGCTTGCGGATGTCGCCGATGTGCATGCGGGGGTGATGCCGAAATATTTCTCGGTTTCGGCGAACGGCAAGCAGGCGGTGACGGTGCTGCTCTTCCAACAGCCGGGCAGCAACTCGGTGGCGATAGCCCATGCGGCGGCGCGGGCGCTGGCGGGGTTCGCGCCACAAATTCCGCCCGGCGTGCGGTTGAGCAAATGGTATGACCAGAGCACGCTGGTGGTGGCGGCGGCAAGCTCGGTGCGGGATGCGATTTTGATCGGGGTGGGGCTGGCGGCGCTGGTGCTGCTGTTTTTCCTGCGCAGCTGGCGCATCACGCTGCTGGCGGTGCTGATTGTGCCGGCCTCGCTGGCGGCGGCGGTGCTGGTGCTCTCGCTGCTGGGGATGAGCTTCAATATCATGACCCTGGGCGGGCTGGCGGCCTCGGTGGGGCTGGTGATCGACGATGTGATCGTGATGATCGAGCATCTGGCGCGGCGGGCCAGCGGGCAATATGCGGCGGACCATGAGCCGGGGGCGGTGCCGGTGGGCAACCGCGTGCTGAGCGACGGCGCGGAGTTTCTGGCGCCGCTCACCGGCTCCTCGGCGGCGACGCTGATCGTGTTCGCGCCGCTGGGGTTTCTCTCGGGCGTGACGGGGGCGTTCTTCAAGGCGCTCTCGATCACCATGGCGTCCACGCTGTTCGCCTCCTGGCTGCTGACCGCCTTCGCGGTGCCGCTGCTGGCGAGCCGGCTGATCGATTTCAGCAAATGGCACGACCCGGAGCTGGACAGGCCGGGCTGGCTGACGCGCGCGCATGGCGCGCTGCTGGGGCGGGTGTTCAGGCACCCTGCCCTGCTCGGCGGCGCAGTGGCGGGGCTGCTGCTGGTGGGGGCGTTCTCCTTCAGCCATGTGCAGACCGGATTCATGCCCAATCTCGATGAGGGCGGGTTCGTGCTGGATTACCAGAGCGAGCCGGGGACCTCGCTGGGCGAGACGCAGCGCGAGATTACGCAGGTGGAGGCGATTTTGCGCGCCGACCCGGCGGTGAAGAGTTTCTCGACACGGGTTGGGGCGGGGTTTGGCGGCGACCTGAATGAGCCGAACCAGGGGGATATCGTGGTGCGGCTGACGCCGATCGGCACGCGGCCGGGGATAGACGCCGTGATGCAGCGGCTGAGCGACAAGATAAACGCCGAGGTGCCTGGCATAGAGGCGGATTTGCACCAGCTGATGGGCGATGAGCTGGGGGATTTGACCGGGGTGCCGCAGCCTATAGAGGTGAAGCTGGCGGCGGCGGACCCGAGCCAGCTGGGGCCGACGGCGCTGCGGGTGGCCGATGCGCTGGGCGCGATTGCTGGGGTGAACTCAGTGGTGAACGGCATTGTGCCGGCGGGGGATGCTTATGAGATCCACGTTGACCCGGCGCGCGCGGCGATGCTGGGGCTGGACCCGGCCAGCGTGGCGGCGAGCCTGGAGACGCAGCTGAACGGCAGCGTGGTGACGACGCTGGAGGGGCAAAACCAGGAGACCGGGGTGCGGGTGCAGCTGGCCCCCGGCGAGAAGACGAATACCGATGCGCTGGATGCCGTGCCGATCGCGACACCGGGCGGGGCGCTGGTGCCGCTTGGCAGCATCGCGCATTTTTCCGTCGCCGCGGGGCAGCCGGAGATCACGCGGGAGAATTTGCAGCAGATCGTCGCGGTGACGGGGCGGATAAGCGGGCGGGGGATTGGCAGCGTGATCGCCGATGTGCGCAAAGCGCTGGCCAGGCCGGGCGTGCTTGGCCCGGGTGTGACCTATACGCTGGGCGGGGTTTACAAGCAGCAGCAGATCGCCTTCGCCGGGCTGGTGCGCGTGTTCATCGCGGCGCTGCTGGCGGAGTTCGCGCTGCTGCTGTTTTTGTATGAGCGCTTCTCGCTGGTGTTCGCGATCATGGGTACCTCGCTGCTCTCAACCACGGCGGTGTTCACCGGGCTGTGGCTGAGCGGCATCGAGCTCAACATCACGGCGCTGATGGGCATGACGATGATCGTGGGGATCGCCACGGAAATGGCGATTTTCTTCGTGAGCGAGTACACGCATCTGGCGCGGGACATGGCGCCGCGGGCGGCGCTGATCGCGGCCAGCGTGAACCGCTTGCGGCCTATTGCCATGACCACGCTGGCGGCGATTCTGACCCTGCTGCCGCTGGCGCTGGACCTTGGCCAGGGGGCGGGGATGCAGCAGCCGCTGGCGATCGCCATCATCTCCGGGCTGCTGGTGCAGTTTCCCATGGTGCTGCTGGCGCTGCCCGTGCTGCTCTGGCTGCTGCGCGCGCGCGATGGCGGGCCTGAAATTTCCTGAACATTATTTAACGCGCCGCCTTGTTTCCGCCTTGGTCCGGCCCCGGCGCTGACCCGTTTGCCCGCATAATGGGAAACATCAGCTCTGGAGGGCCGATTTATGAAAACAGTCGCAACACGCACTAAACTTCTGCTTGCCACTTTGACGCTGGGCATGGGCCTGGCCATGACGCAGACGGCCCGGGCCGATGGCTGGGATGGCCGGGGCGGCGATGGCTGGCACCAGCAGCGCGGCGGTGACCAGCGTGACCACTGGCAGGAAGGCTGGGGCGGCGGGTATTACGCGCAGCCGCGCTATTACGCGCCGCCGGCGCCGGCCTATTACGCGCCGCCGCCCGCCTATTACGCGCCGCCGGCGATTGTGTTCGGCAGCGGCGAGGATGACGACGACGATTAACCGCGAAACCGGCCTGCTTGGCTGAGGGAGCGCCTTCAGCCGGGCGGGTTGCGCGCCTTGGCGTAATCAGCTTAGCTTGCAAGCTTCGGGATAACCACACGTACCGCACCCATGACGAAGGGCGGAGTTTGCAATGACGAGCGGACTGGCTGAACAGAGCCATGCACAGAGCAGCCCTGGGAGCGCGCAGGTTGCCCTGGTGGCGACTTTGGGGCTTTTGCCGTTTCTTGATGAAATTGGCGCGGATGCCGGCCAGGTGATGGAGCCGGCGGGGGTGGACCCTGGCCGGCTGAATGGGGCCAGCGAGGGCAGCCTGGCGCTCTCGGCCTATGTGGACATGATGGAGCGGGCGGCGAGGATTTCTCGCTGCGATAATTTCGGGCTGCGCTATGGGCGGCAGTTTCCGGCTTCGAGCCACGGGCTGGTGGGCGATATCGCGCTGGCGGCGCCGAGCATAGGCACCGCACTGCGCCAGTTCGTGGATTTGTTTCCGCTGCACCAGGAGGCGAGCCAGGTGAGCCTGCGCGCCGAGGGCGGGCTGCTGCGGCTGGAATACCGGATTCTGGACTGGCGGATATTCGACCGGCGCCAGGATGCGGAGCTGACCATCGCGATGTTCCAGAACCTGCTGCGCCATGCGTTCGGGCCGGGATTCGCGGCGGAGGAGGTGCATTTTGAGCATCCGAGCCCGGGACATTGCGCGGAGCATGAAGAGAGCTTCGGCGCGCCGGTGTATTTTGGGCAGCGGACCAATGCGATCATCTTCCGCGCGCGCGACTTGAACCGGGCGATGCCGGGGGCGGATGCGGGGAAGTTCGCGCGCCTGATGGCCCAGAGCCGCGCGCGACGGCTGCCGCGCGGAGGGGTGCCGCTGGCGGAGCGGGTGCGCGGGGAGATACGCTCGCGCTTGCCCGAGGGGTATCCGCCCATGGAAGAGGTGGCCGATGCGCTGGGGGTGGCGCGCTGGACCCTGCAGCGGCGGCTGGCGGAAGACATGGGGGGCAGCTATTCCGACGCCGTGCAGCAGGTGCGCCAGGCGCTGGCGCTGAGCTATCTGGCGCTGCCGCATCTGTCGATTTCGAGCATCGGCCAGCTGCTGGGCTATGCCGAGCTGAGCCCCTTCAGCCGGGCGTGCCGCCGCTGGTTCGGCGCGCCGCCCGAGCAGGTGCGCGCGGCGCGGCTTGGCGGCGCAGCAACCTTCTGAACGGCTCGGTGAGGATGCCGGCCACGATCATGCCCGCGCCGGCGACGGTGGAAAGGCCCATCGGGTCGCCGGCCAGGGCGCCGACAGCGCCGGCCCAGACCGGCTCCATGGCGAAGATGACGCTGGCCCGCAGCGCCGGGACGCGCGCCTGACCCCAGGCCTGGCCGAACATGATGACGCTGGTGGCAACCCCAAGGGCGATGGTGCTGTACCAGAAGGGCGGATAGGACCAGGGCACGGCGGCGCCGGTGAGCAGGTTGGCGCCCAGGCTGAGCAGGGCCACCACACACATTTGCGCGATGGCGAGGCGCAGCGGATTGCAGCGCGGGGCGTGACGGCTGAGCAGAATGATCTCGACGGCGCAGGCGAGCGCGGCGGCGAGGGTTAGAATGTCACCCCCCGAGAGCTGAAGCACGCCGCCCTTGGGATGGGCGAGCAGGACGAGCCCGGCGAAGGCCAGGATGATGGCGAGCAGGCCGGCCCAGCCCGGGGGTTTGCGGAAGAAGAGGAGTTGCAGCATCGGCACCAGGGGCACGTATAGCGCGGTGAAGAAGGCCGAGCGGCTGGAGGCGATGGCGGTAAGCCCTTGAGCTTGCAGCGCATATCCGGCGAACAGGGAGGCGCCGATGAAAAAGCCGGCGCGCCATTCCGCCAGCCGGGGGAAGGATGGGCGGGCGATGAGCGCGAGCAGGCCGGCGCCGATGGCGAAGCGCAGGCCCACCAGCGCCAGGGCGCCGCCATGCGCCAGGCCAAGCTTGATGACCAGGAAGGTGAAGCCCCAGATCATGGTGATGAGCACCAGGACCAGTTCTGGAGGGAGCTTGCCGCGCCCCTCGGTGGCGGTTGTGTAAGTCATTCCGCGGGGTATTAGCCCGGGAACGGCCGTGGGGCAAAGCGGCGGAGAAACATTACTGACATAAATCTATCACACTGCGCGGGGGCAAGTTGATGTATCGGCCACGCGAACACTGTGAGGGTTAGAAAGTGAGCATCGCATATATCGTTTATCTCGCCAATTACTCGGATGGCGTACTCTATGTTTTGGCAACGCTGCTGCTGGTGGCGCTGGCGGTGATGATCGACCGCGCCTGGTCGCTGCGCAGCACGATCCTGCGGGGTAAGTCGATCATCCGCGCGACCGCCGAGAAAGCCGCGCTCTCGCACGCCGACCTGAACAGCCTGCTGCAGGCGGCGGGCAACCTGCCGGAAGCCGCGCTGCTGGATACCGCCATCCGCCATGTGGACACCGCCAGCGCGGAGAGCATGTCTAACCGGCTGGACGAATCGATCATGCTCATCGCCCCGATGCTGGACCGCCGCCTGTGGGTGCTGGACACCGTGGTGACCCTGGCGCCGCTGCTCGGCCTGTTCGGCACCATTATCGGCATGTTCCATGCCTTTAACGTGCTGGCGCAGCCCGGCCATGCGCCGGCGGAAGTGACCGGCGGCGTGGCCGACGCGCTGGTGGCCACCGCGTTTGGTATTTTCATCGCCATGCTGGGACTGACCGGCTTCAACGCGCTGAGCAACCAGGTGCAGCTGATCGTGCACCAGCTCGACTCGATGAAGATGATGATCGTGAACCGCACGGACGGCTCGCCGATGGTCCCGCCCCGCGCCGCGGCGGCCCAAAGCCAGGCCAGCCAGCGTCTGGTGAATGCCTAAAAAGATGAGAATGCGTTATTTCGAGCGCCGCAAGGCGCGCATCGAGATCATTCCCATGATCGACGTGATGCTTTTCCTGCTCGTGTTCTTCGTCATCGTGACGCTGCAGATGATCCCCGATGCCGGGGTGAGCCTGCAGCTGCCGACCTCCAGCCAGGCTGATACGCTGCCGCATCCGAAATTCACCGTGAACGTGCTGCCCGACGGCACGATCAAGGTGAAGGGCCAGGTGATGACGGCGCCGCAGCTGACGGCGATGTTCCAGGCCGATGGCGCGCCGGACAAGACGGACCTGACCATCGCCACCGACAAGACCACGCCGTTTCAGGACTTCATGAGCGTGATCGACGCCGCGCGGAAGGCCGGGGTGACGAATATCGGCATCGCGGCACAGCAGACGCCGAGTGGCAGCTAGAGCATGATTGCCTTGCAGCAATCCTGCTCCAGCCATGTTTTTTTCGATCAATTTCATTGGTTTGGTTCGAATCCGCGGATTCGATCCAAACCAATATTGATCTAAGGCAGCCAAAACTCGGGACAGAACGGGACCCGCCCGGCCAAATGGCCTGGCGGGTTTTTTCTTGCCATCCAAGTGACATTAAATCGTCATTAATTATTCGTAAAACTGACACCGTTTTTTGCCCCCCGGTGGGGTATCGGCCTGCTTGTTTATCAACGTGGCCCGCACTGGGACGGGCGCGATCATAAAACAGGGGCTTTACATAATGAAATCCGCAAACACGTTCCGGCGCGCCCTGCGCCGGGCATCATCGCAACGGGCCTTGGCGTTCGCCTTGGCCGGACTGGCGCTGGCGGCCACCGCCGCCCATGCGCAGACCACCAGCACCACCAGCACAGCGCCGGTGAACCTGGACCTGGGCGCCGTGCTCGCCCGAGGCACCGCCAACACCGA
>JAKBAQ010000122.1 GCA_021808985.1 Pseudomonadota bacterium | reverse complement strand
TGGTTGCCGAGGAGATCGGCCGGCCGTTTCCGCAGGACCCGCAGGACCAGCTGTGGGGCGCGATTACGGCCGTGTTCGGCTCGTGGATGAATCCGCGCGCCAATGTGTATCGCCGTTTGCATGACATCCCGGCGAGCTGGGGCACGGCGGTGAACGTGCAGGCGATGGTGTTCGGCAATATGGGCGAGGATTGCGCCACCGGCGTGTGCTTCACCCGTGACCCCTCGACCGGGCTGAACGAGTTTTACGGCGAATATCTGGTGAACGCGCAGGGTGAGGATGTGGTGGCGGGTATCCGCACGCCGCGGCCGCTTTCTCAGGCTTACGCCAAGCCGGGTGAGGTGAGCATGGAGGTGGCGCTGCCGGAAGCCTATGCCGAGCTGAACAAGGTCCGCGATGTGCTGGAGAAGCACTATAAGGACATGCAGGACATCGAGTTCACTGTGCAGCAGAACAAGCTTTATATGCTGCAGACCCGTGCGGGCAAGCGCTCGGCCGCGGCCTCGCTGCGCATTGCGGTGGAGATGGCGGAAAGCGGGTTGATTGACCGAAACACGGCGATCATGCGTGTAAATCCAGCCTCGTTGGACCAGTTGCTGCACCCCACGCTGGACCCGAAGGCGGCGCCGAAACTGTTCGCCAAGGGGCTGCCGGCATCGCCGGGGGCGGCGTGCGGCGCGGTGGTGTTCTCGGCCGATGAGGCGGAGATGCGCGCGCAGAAGGGGGAGTCGGTCATTCTGGTGCGGATTGAGACCAGCCCGGAGGATATTCACGGCATGCACGCGGCGCGCGGGATTTTGACCACGCGCGGCGGCATGACCAGCCACGCGGCGGTGGTGGCGCGCGGCATGGGGCGGCCCTGCGTCGCCGGGGCTGGCGGGATTTCGGTTGATTATGGCGCGCAGACGCTCTCCGCCGCTGGCGTCGTGATCCGCGCCGGGGAGATTTTGACCATCGACGGCGCCACGGGCGAGGTTTTCGCCGGTGCGGTGAAGATGATCGAGCCGCAGCTCTCGGGCGAGTTTGGCACGCTGATGGGCTGGGCCGATGAGGTGCGGCGGCTGAAGGTGCGCACCAATGCGGAAACCCCGCTGGATGCCGGCACCGCGCGCAAGTTCGGCGCCGAGGGGATAGGCCTGTGCCGCACCGAGCATATGTTCTTTGACCCGGCGCGGATTTCCGCCGTGCGGCAGATGATCATGGCCAAGGATGAGGCCGGGCGGCGCGCGGCGCTGGCCAAGCTGCTGCCCTTCCAGCGCGATGACTTCGTGGCGCTGTTCAAGATCATGGAGGGGCTGCCGGTGACGATCCGCCTGCTCGACCCGCCGCTGCATGAGTTCCTGCCGCATGGCGAGGCGGAGCTGGCCGAGGTGGCGCAGGCGCTGGGCATGGATGCCGCCGAGATCAGGGCGCGGGCGGAAGAGCTTTCGGAGACCAACCCGATGCTCGGGCATCGCGGTTGCCGGCTTGGGGTTTCATACCCGGAGATTTACGAGATGCAGGCGCGGGCGATTTTCGAGGCGGCCATAGAGGTTGCCAAGACCGCCAAGGCGCCGGTGCCAGAGATCATGATTCCGCTGGTGGGGGTGAAGCGCGAGCTGGATATCACACGCGGGCAGATCGAGAAGGTTGCGAAAGAGGTGTTCGCGGAGAGCGGCAAGAGCGTTGAATATTCGATCGGCACCATGATCGAACTGCCGCGCGCGGCGCTGACCGCCGATTCCATCGCCGAGGCGGCGGATTTCTTCTCGTTTGGCACCAACGACCTGACGCAGACGGTGTTCGGCCTCTCGCGCGACGATGCCGGCAAGTTCCTGCCGCATTATGTGGAGCAGGGCATTCTGGCCAAGGACCCGTTCGTGTCCATCGACGTTGAGGGCGTGGGCGCGCTGGTGCGCATTGCCGCCGAGAAGGGGCGCAAGACCAAGCCGGGGATCAAGCTCGGCATTTGCGGCGAGCATGGTGGCGACCCGGCTTCCATCGCGTTCTGCGAGTCGGTTGGTTTGGATTATGTGTCCTGCTCGCCGTATCGTGTGCCGGTGGCCCGGCTGGCGGCGGCGCAGGCGGCGATTGAGCGCACGGAGACGCATTTCAGGGATAAATAAGAAACGGTTTTAACCGTTTTCTCTTATAACATATTAAAATTATTAAAAATTTTTGCGGGGTTTGGGGAGCTTTTTATAAAAAGCTCCCCAAGATCCTGGCCCTTTTTTGCAAAAAAGGGCCAGACCCCAAAAAACTTTTGAGAATTATCCTTAATGTTTTTGCAGAGACTGTTAAAACAATCTCTAAGGCCGGGATGGCGGCGCTTGGGCGCGCCGCCGGATTTTGTGCGGGTTAGGCGAATTTAAGGATTAAAAATCCGCCGATGATGCCGAGGGCGACCAGGCCGGTGACGAAGCCGAGGCGCTTTTCGATGAATAGTTGCGCCGGGGCGCCGAATTTGCGGAGCAGCAGGGCCTCGAGCAGGAAGCGGCCGCCGCGGGTGACGAGGCTTGCGAACATGAACAGCGGAAAGCTGAAGGCGGCGGCGCCGGCGGCGATGGTGACGATTTTATAAGGGATGGGGGTGAGGCCCTTGATGAGGATGACCCACAGACCGTATTGCGCGAATTTTTGCTGGAAGGCGAGGAACGCCGCTTCGTAATGGTAGAAGTGGATGATGGGCTGCGCCAGCTTGGCGAGCAGGAAGAAGCCGATGCCATAGCCTAGCGCGCCGCCGAGCACGCTGCCCAGCGTGGCGATGAGGGCGAACCACAGCGCCTTGCGCGGCTGCGCCAGGGCGAGGGGGATGAGCAGGGCGTCCGGCGGGATGGGAAAGAAGCTGGCCTCGGCGAAGGCGATGCCGAACAGCCAGAAGGGGGCCGCGGGACGTTCGGCCAGGGCGATCACGTGATCGTAGGTTTTACGGAGCATGAGGTTGGCTCTGCCACAAGGCGGCTGGGCGGGCAAATGACATATTGGTTGGTTATACCGGCAGGATTACCCGCGCGCGCAGGCCGCCGCCGGGCTGGTTTTGGAGTGTGATGTCGCCGCCATGGGCGTGGACGATGTTGCGCGCGATGGACAGGCCGAGGCCCGAGCCTCCGGTTTCGCGGTTGCGGCTGGTTTCCAGACGGCGGAAGGGCTCGAACACGGTTTCCATATCCGCCGGGGCGATGCCGGGGCCGTCATCCTCGATGTCGATCTGGGCGAGGTCTTTTGAGGTCTGGCGCAGGGTGATGCGGGCCGCGTCGCCATATTTGAGGGCGTTGCCGATAAGGTTGGTGAAGGCGCGCTTCAGCCCCAGGGGGCGGGCGTTGATGGTGAGGTGCGAGGGGCCGGTGAAGCTGAGCGCGCCGGCGAGGGAGGGGGTGCCGTCGGCGGCTTCGTCGAGGATGGTGCGCAGCAGGCTGGCGAGGTCTATGCGGGTGAGGGGTTCGCTGGTGGTGATGTCGCGGCCGAAGGCCAGGGCGGCCGCGACCATGGCTTCCATCTCGTCCAGGTCGGCCAGCATTTTCTGCCGCTGCTCGTCATCCTCCATATATTCCGCGCGCAGCTTCAGCCGGGTGATGGGGGTGCGCAGGTCATGCCCGATGGCGGTGAGCAGAAAGGTGCGGTCCTCGACGAAGCGGCGGATTCGGGCGGCCATGGTGTTGAAGGCGATGGCGGCGGTGACGATTTCGGAGGGGCCTTGCTCGGGCAGGGCGGGGGCATTCACCACGTCCCGGCCGAGGCGCTCGGCGGCTTCGGCGAGGGTGCGCACGGGGACCAGCAGCTTGCGCACGGCCCACAGGATCATCGCGGCGCCCAGCAGGGTCATGACGATGAAGGCGGAGGCGAAGCCGGGTGAGCGCCAGGGCTTGGGCGGGGTGAGGCGCGAGGTGATGGTGAGCCACTCATTGGGCGCGGCCATGGTGAAGAAGGGGGGCGCCATGGTGTTGGGCGGCGCTTCGTCGGGGGGCGGCTCGCCGGGCAGCGGCGGGGGTGGCGGGGCGTTGGTGCCGGTGGCGTCGGACATGCCGAAGCTGATGATGATGCGCGTGGGGATGCCGCTGCCCCGCAGCAGCAGCCCGCGCGGGTGCAGGTGTATGGGGATGCCGTAGGCGAAGATGCTGGCGCGGATGATGTCTCGCGCGGCGAGCGGCAGTTTGTAGGTGTTGAGCAGGACCGGAGGGGTGGGGCTGAGGCTTAGCGTGTCACCATCGGAAAGCGCCTCCTTGGCCAGGAGGGCGGGACGCTGGGCGCGGGGCGCCAATGCGATGTGCCGGTAGATGATGACCGCGCGGGTGGCGAAGACCTGCTCCTGCTGGATGCGCTCCAGCTTGATCTGGTTGATGGTGTGGATGAGCAGGCCGAGCAGCTGGATGCAGGCGAAGCCGGCGAGCAGGATGAGGATGGTGCGGCTGGCCAGGCTTTTTGGCCAGAGGGAAAGTTTCAACGCCGCTCCACCGGGGTGGAGAGCACATAGCCGCCGCCGCGCACGGTTTTGATGATCTGGGCGTGGCGTCCGTCATCCTCCAGCTTGCGGCGCAGGCGCGAGACGGCGACGTCGATCGCGCGGTCAAACGGGCCGGCCTGGCGGCCGCGCAGGAGGTCTAGCAGCATGTCGCGGGTCAGCACGCGGTTGGGACGGTCGAGCAGGGCGACCAGGAGGTCGTATTCGCCGCCGGTGATGGCGACTTCGACGCCGGAGGGGTCGGAGAGGCGGCGGCGCGCGGTCTCCAGCGTCCAGCCGGAAAAATGGTAGCTCTGGGCGGCGCTTTCGGGCACACGCTCCTCTGAATCGCTGGTGCGGCGGAGCACGGCGCGGATGCGGGCGAGCAGCTCGCGCGGGTTGAAGGGCTTGGTGACGTAATCGTCGGCGCCAAGCTCCAGGCCGACGATGCGGTCGGTCTCCTCGGCCATGGCGGTGAGCATGATGATGGGGACCTTGCCCTCGGCGCGCAGCCAGCGGGCAAGGTCGAGCCCGCTTTCGCCGGGGAGCATCAGATCGAGCACCACGAGCTGGAAATGCCCGTTGGCGAAGGCGCGGCGGGCCTCCTTGCCGTCGCGCGCGGTGGTGACGCGAAGGCGCTGGCGCTCCAGGAAGCGGGCGATCAGGTCGCGAATTTCGCGGTCGTCGTCCACGACCAGGATGTGGGGGAGGGTTTCCATGATTGTTACAATAGAAGGTTTCCGCAGGATTGTGCAGGCGCTGTTGCAATTGGTGACAATCTTCCCGGGCGTGCGCGGGGGGTAAAAAAATGCTTGCGTCAGGGGGGGATTGGCCGTATTTGCGCCTCACGCAGCAACGCACGTGCCTCTGCCGGTCTCCTCATACGAATCGGTTACGCAACGACGTCAAGCGTTCTGGCAGCACGGCCGGGGAAACCTGGAAGTGGCTGGTTCGTTGGACCGTTTCGCAACCGCGCCCGTCGCCTTTATCAGGCGGGCCTTCATATGAAAGGTGACTGCGATGAACCCCAAAATCGCATCATTTCTCGACTCTTCAGCCCTGGCGACGCCTTGCCTGGTGCTGGATCTGGATGTCGTGGCCGGCAATTACGCCGCGTTGCGGGCCGCCTTGCCGGCGGCGAAGATCTATTATGCCGTGAAGGCCAATCCGGCCCCGGAGATTTTGCGCCTGCTGGTGGACAAAGGCGCGTGCTTTGACGCGGCCAGCCTGCCGGAGATTGAGGCCTGCCTGGTCGCTGGCGCGCGGGCGGAGGCGATTAGCTATGGCAATACGGTGAAGAAGCCTTCCGCCATTGCGGCCGCGCATGCGCATGGGGTGCCGCTGTTTGCGTTCGATTCAATCGAGGAGCTGGAGAAAATTGCCCGCCATGCGCCGGGGGCGAAGGTTTATTGCCGGATTGCGGTGAACAATGTGGGTGCGGACTGGCCGCTCTCGAAGAAATTCGGCACCAGCATCGCGCGGGCGAAGGAGTTGATGCTGACCGCGCCGCGGCTGGGCTTGCAGGCGCATGGGTTGTCGTTTCATGTCGGCAGCCAGCAAACGGGGACGCCGGCTTATGAGATGGCGATCGCCGAGGTGGCGCTGCTGTTCACCGACCTGAAAAACCATGGGCTGGAGCTGAAGATGCTCAATCTGGGCGGGGGATTTCCGGTGCGCTACCAGGATGACGTGCCCGAGACGGGCGTGTTTGGCCATGCCATCATGAACGCCATGACCGAGCATTTTGGCAATGATCTGCCTGATATGCTGATCGAGCCGGGGCGCGCCATCGTGGGCAACGCGGGGGTCGTGGTCTCCGAGGTGGTGCTGGTGTGCCAGCGCATGGAGGCGGATGAGCGGCGCTGGGTGTATCTGGACATCGGGCGTTTCGGCGGGCTGGCGGAGACCGAGGGCGAGGCGATCCGCTACCGGATTACCGCGGGCAGGGGCGCCAGCGGGCCGGTGGTGCTGGCGGGGCCGAGCTGCGATGGGGTGGATGTGATGTATGAGAAAACCCCCTACCGGCTGCCGCTGGACCTGAAGGCGGGAGAGCGTGTACTGATCCACGACACCGGGGCCTATGTAACCAGTTACGCCAGCCAGAACTTCAACGGCTTTGCACCGCTGGCGGAGCATTATATCTAGGTCTTCATTTTCCAGGGAGACGGTGATGCGAGAGATGAAGTTGAAGGCGGCGGATGGTTCGGGCGAGTTTTCGGCGTTCGTCTACGCGCCGCAGACGCAGGATACGTGCGGCGCGGTGGTGGTCATTCAGGAGATTTTCGGCGTTAACGACTCGCTGCGCGCGACCTGCCAGACGCTGGCGGATATGGGCTTTATCGCCATTGCGCCGGATTTGTTCTGGCGCCAGGAGCCGGGGGTTAATATTTCCGACAAGAGCGATGCGGAGTGGCAGAAGGCATTCGCGTTGATGAACGGCTTCAACCAGGACAAGGGCGTTGAGGATTTGAAGGTGACGCTGGCGGCCGCCCGCAAGCTCCCCGGCGCCAACGGAATTGCCGGGACGCTGGGCTTCTGCCTCGGCGGGCGGTTGGCGGTGATGATGGCCACCCGCTCGGATGCGGATGTGAACGTATCCTACTACGGGGTGGGTATCGATAATCTGGTGCCGGAGTTTGACAAGATCGAGGCGCCGCTGATGCTGCATATCGCGGAGAAGGATGAGTATGTGTCCGCCGAGGCGGTGGAGACCATTTTGGATGGCGCCGAGGAGAGCGAGTGGATTGATGCGTTCATCTATCCCGGGGTGCAGCATGCCTTCGCGCGGGTTGGCGGCGTGCATTTTGATACGCGGTCCGCGGTGATCGCCAATGGCCGCACGGCGGAGCTGCTCTCCGAGCTGCTGGGCTAGTTTTGCGCCGCCGTGATTTTTGCGCGATGGCCGGGGTGGGGATGCTCACCCCGGCCTTTGTGTTTGGCGATGCCGTGGGGGATGGGCTCGCCGCCGGGTGCGTGAGCGCCATCCGTGGCCAGATGGCGGTGTTGCCCGACGGGCCGGTGCTGCTCAACAGCTATCTGGTGGAGACCGGGCCGCAGGCCGCGGATTTTGACCGCACGCAGGCGAATGTGGCCTATGTGTATGACAACGCCCTGGCCGGCCTGCTGCTGCTGGCGGCCGGGCATGAGGCGGAGGCGCGGCGGATTGGCGCGGCGCTGGAGAGCGCCCAGGCGCATGACCGGTTTTACAACGATGGCCGGTTGCGCAATGCGTATATGGCGGGCGCGATGGCGGTGCCGGCGAAGCTGCCCGGCTGGTGGGACGCCAAGGCCGGACGCTGGGCGGAGGACCCGTACCAGGTGAGCAGCCAGAGCGGGCCGATGGCCTGGGCGATGCTGCTGTGGGCGGCGCTGGGGATGCGCGCGCCGGCGGATGCGGCGGGGGATTTTCTGGATGACCGGCTGCGCGCGGCGGCGGGCTATTATGGCGGGTTTTACGGGTTTGAACCGGAGCCGCTGAAGCTGACCTGGCAGAGCACCGAGCAGAATGTGGATTTATATGCCGCCTTCGGCAGGCTTGGGCGCGCGGAGGATGCGGAGCAGGCGAAAAAATTCGTGACCGCGATGTGGGATGCGGGGCTGGGCCGTTTTGACGCCGGGACGAGGCCGGATGGCGAGGTTAACCATCTGATAGCGGCGGATGCGGGGATTTGGCCGTATCTGGCGGGGCTGGGCACGGCGGATTCGGCGCGAAGGGCGGTTGGCGCATTGCGGCGCGGGGCGGGGATTGGGTTTTCCGGCGCCAG
>JAKBAQ010000121.1 GCA_021808985.1 Pseudomonadota bacterium | reverse complement strand
CAGGCGGTGTTTGATATTCTGATGCATGCGCCCTGGGCCGGGGCGGCGTTTCTGCGCGCCGCCAGGGTGCTGGACGTGTTCGCCGGCACCGGGGCCTATGGGCTGGAGGCGCTCTCACGCGGGGCGGTGGCGGCGGATTTCATGGAACAGGCGCCGGACGCGCTGGCGGCGCTGCGGCAAAACATCGCGGCGTGCAAGGCGGCGGCGCTGAGCCGGGTGGTGGCGGGCGATGTGCTGGCCGCGCGCGCGGGCGCGCCGCATGAGCTGGTGTTTCTGGACCCGCCCTATGGCCAGGATTTGGTGAACAAGGCGCTGGCGGTGCTGGATGCGCGCGGCTGGATCGCCCCTGGGGCGGTGGTGGTGGCGGAGCTGGGGCCGGGCGATGCGGCGGCGCTGCCCCAGCTGCTGGCCGAGCGCGCGCACGGCAAGGCGCGGCTGCTGTTCGGGCGCTGGCGCGGGGCGATGCTCCACGTGGAGCATTTGTGAGGATTTTGCCGCAAGCCATTGCGGGTGCGGCTTAAATTTTCAGCCATACCCCAATTTGGGCGGGTTTGTGCTGAAAAAGCAACGATAAGCCGGCCCCTGGTATAACTCTTTGTTTTTGCGCGCGGCCGCCCCACCAGCCCCGCGCGCATACCAGTCGACCTAAAGGTCTCCTGGTATCACATGCCGCGCCGGCCGAACATTTTTTCCAGCTCGGCGCGGGAGAGTTTGAGGAAAGTGGGGCGGCCGTGCGAGCAGGTGCCGGCGCGCGGGGTGGCTTCCATGTCGCGCAGCAGGGCGGACATTTCCTCCGGCGTGAGCCGCCGCCCGGCGCGGATGGAGCGGTGGCAGGCGAGGCGGGCGAGCGCGGAGTCGAGATGCGCTTCCAGGGCGGCGGGGGTGCCGTGTTCGGCGAATTCATCCGCGAGGTCGCGCAGGAGGCCGGCGGCGTCAGGGTTTTTCAGGGCGGCGGGGAGCGCGCGGACCAAGACGGCGCCGGGGCCGAAGGCTTCGATCTCAAGGCCCAGGCGGGCGAGGGTTGCGGCCTGGGCGAGCAGGCGCATGGCGTCGGCGGGGGGAAGGTCTACCACCACGGGGACGAGCAGCGGCTGGCTGGCCACGCGCCCGGCGGAGAATTCGGCGCGCAGGCGCTCCTCGGTGAGGCGCTCATGCGCGGCGTGCTGGTCGGTGATGACGAGCGCGCCGTCAGCGGCGACGGAGAGGATGTAGGTATCGAGGATCTGCGCGACCGGGGCGCCGAGCGGATGGGTGGTGAGCGTGGGGTCTGGGGTGATCTGGCGGGCGGCGGGGGCGAAGCTGGCGAACTCCGCTTCCGCGAAGCCCCGCGCGGCGGCGCTGGGTGGGGCCGGCATGGTGCCGGGGGTGGTGCTGGCGGGCGGGCGCAAGGCGAGGCTGGGGAAGGCCGGCGGCGCGGCGGCGAGGGAGACTGGACGCTCCAGCAGGCGGCCAATGGCGCCCATGATGAGGCTGCGGATGCCGCCCGCGTCGGCGAAGCGCAGCTCGGTTTTGGCGGGGTGGACGTTCACGTCCAGCGCGTCCTCCGGGATTTCGAGCCGCAGGGCGGCGATGGGGTGGCGGCCTGGGGCGATGACATCGCGGTAGGCGAGGCGCAGGGACATGCGCAGCTGTGGGTCCAGCACGGGGCGGCCGTTCACCACGAAGCTCTGCAGGGCCATGGTGGCGCGGGTGAGGCTGGCCGGGGCGGCGAGGCCGGTGAGGCGGATATCCTCGCGCCAGGCATCGAGCGGCAGCATGGCGGCGGCGGTTTCGCGGCCGAACAGGGCGGCGACGCGGGCGGGCTCGGCCTGGGCGGGGACATCGAACATCACCCGCTCGTCGGAAACCAGGCGGAAGGCGACACCGGGGGCGCTGAGCGCCAGGCGCCAGACGGCGCGCTCGGCGGCGTCGGCCTCGGCGCGCGGGGTGCGGAGGAATTTTTTGCGGGCCGGGGTGGCGTAGAACAGGTCCTCGACGATGGCGCGCGTGCCGTCGGCGCCGGCGGCGGGGCTGACCGCGCCCACCGCGCCGCCGGCCACGGTGATGCGCGCCGCAGCGTCCTGCCCCGGCGGGCGGCTGATGAGGGTGAGCCGGGCGGCGGCGGCGATGGAGGGCAGCGCCTCGCCGCGAAAGCCGAGGGTGGAGATGCGCACCAGCGCTTCATCAGCGAGCTTGGAGGTGGCGTGCCGCTCAATGGCCAGAGCGAGCTGGGATTGCGCGATGCCGCAACCATTGTCGATGACCTCGATGCGCGCGATGCCGCCGCTGGTGAGGATGATTTCAATGCGCGAGGCGCCGGCGTCCAGCGCGTTTTCCACCAGCTCCTTCACCGCGGCGGCTGGGCGCTCGATCACCTCGCCGGCGGCGATGCGGTTGATGGTGGCGGGCGAGAGCAGGCGTATGGCGGGAGGCATGAGCGATCATATCATAGCACGGTCATAAAGGATGACCGGGGCTATGAGATTCTTTTTTGGCGCGCGGCCGCCCCACCAGCCCCGCGCGATACCATAGCACGGTCATAAAGGATGACCGTTGCTATGAGATTCTTTTTGGGCGCGCGGCCGCCCCACCAGCCCCGCGCGTGATACCAATGACCTGCGATGATGAATCATCATCTACGGCCATTGGTATCAGCTTACCCCCGTGACACCACAAGGGCCGGGCGCGGCGGCGCGGCCAGCGCCGGGGGGTGGGCGATGGCGCGCGGCGTGGGCGGGCCGAGCAGCTGGCCCTGCACGCAATGGCAGCCGGCGCGGCGCAGATAGGCGAGCTGGGCCTCGGTTTCGACGCCGACGGCCGTGACCTCCAGCCGCAAATTGGCGGCCAGGGCGAGGATGGCGTTGATGATGGCCTCGGCGCTGGTGTTCTCGCCGAGCTTCTGGATGAAGCGGCGGTCTATCTTCAGGCGGGAGAAGGGTTGCTCGCTGAGCGCGGTGAGGATGGAGTAGCGGGCGCCGAAATGGTCCAGCACCAGCTCGGCGCCGGTGGCGTGCAGCGCCTGCAGCGCCTCCAAGGTGCCGGGGCGCGGCTCGCTCAGCACGGATTCGGGGATTTCAAGGCCGAGCAGGGCCGGTTTGAGCCCGGTTTTGCGCAAAATGGCGCTGATGCGCGCGGGGAGGTTGATGTCACGCAATTGCGCCGGGGAGAGGTTGACCGAAATGGCGGTGTCGCCTGTGCGCGCGGCCTCGGCGCAGGCGGATTCCAGCACGAAGCAGCCGATTTCGTGGGTCAGCCCGGCGGCGTCGGCCAGGGGGATGAAGCGGCCAGGGCCGATCAGCCCCTCGGAGGGGTGATTCCAGCGGGCCAGGGCCTCGAACCCGGCGGGGGAGAGGTCTGACGTGGTGAAGACGGGCTGGAAGACGAGGCTGATTTCACCCCGGCCGAGGGCGGCGCGCAGGTCGCCGCCCAGGCGCAGCAGGTCTGCCTGGCTGCCGGCGGGCTCTTCGCGCCGCATGGTCTGGCGGTGCAGCCCGGCTTCGTGGTGCGAATAAATATGCGCGCCGCCGCCGCCGGCCTGCGCCGCCAGGGTGAGGGCGAATTCCGCCGCCTTCATCAGCCCCAGCGCGTCGGCCGCGTGGTCTGGGTAGATGGCGAGGCCGATGGAGAGCCAGAGCTTGATGAGCTGGCCGTCAATGATGAAAGGCTCATGGAAGGCGGCGGCGATCTGGCCGCCGAGGCTAACCCCCCGGTTGGGCGGCCCGCCGCTGGGGATGAGCATGGCGAATTTGTCGCCGCCGATGCGCGCCAGGGTGTCTTGCTCATGGGTCATCGCGGCGAGCCGGGCGGCGACCTGTTTGAGCAGCAGGTCGCCGCCGGCGCGGCCGAGCAGGTCGTTCATCGGCTTGAACTGGTCCAGATCCATGACGAGCAGGGTGGTGGTGCCGCTGGCGGCGTTGTTGCGCGCCAGGGCGGCGGCCAGGGTTTCAGCGAAGAGGGCGCGGTTGGGCAGGCCGGTCAGGGCGTCATAATGCGTGAGGCGGGCGATGCGCGCGGCGTCGGCCAGGCGCTGGCTGACGTCGCGGATGGCCATGACGGTGGCGGGCTGGCCCTCGAATTCGATGTTCTGGCTGCAGATTTCCACCGGCACCTCGGTTTTGTTGGCGCGCAGCAGGGTGAGCTCGGTGGTTTGCGGCTGCGGCGCCTCCAGCTCGGCGCGCAGGATGGCGGCGTGGCTGGGCCGGGCGAGGTTGACGAAATTCTGCCCCAGCCACTCACGCTCGCGGGTGCCGAGCATGCGCACCAGGGCGCGGTTCATTTGCAGGATGAGGCCCTGGCGGTGGATGAGCAGGCCGTCAAACGAGGCGTCGGCGAGGGTGCGGCTCCAGGCGCGGCGAAGGGATTCGTCAGCCTTGAGCCGGGCGCGCAGCCAGTGGCCGCCGGCGCGCAGGGTGAGCAGGGCGCCGGCGAGGATGAGGAGCAGGGCGAGCAGGCAGAGCCAGGCCAGATCATCGGCGTGGGGGAAGGTCATCGGAAGGCCCCGGGGTGAGTGACATGCGGGGCAGGTTGAGGGGAAAATGCTTAACCGCTGCTCAACATATCGCGGGGGGGAATATAAATTCCGGGCAATGGTGAAGCGGGAAGAAAGAACCTGGGGCGAACGACGGGGATCGAACCCGCGACAACCGGTACCACAAACCGGCGCTCTACCAACTGAGCTACGTCCGCCATCCAGGGTAGGGGCGTCGTACTGCGGCGGGGTGGCCGGCGTCAACGCCTTGTGGGCGATAAAGCTTCAGGGCGTGGCGTTTATCCAGCGCGCCAGGCGGGCCAGGGCCTCGGTGAGCACCGCGGGCTGCTTGCAGAAGGCGAAGCGGACGTAGCTGCCGGGCGGGCTGGCGGCGTAGAAGGCGCTGAGCGGGATGGCGGCGACCCCGGCCTGGGTGGTGATGGCGCGGCAGAAGGCGGCATCGTCGCCGTGGAAGCCCAGGGCGGAGAAATCAGCCGTGATGAAATAACCGCCATCGGCGGGCAGGGTGCGAAAGCCGAGGCGCCTGAGGCCGGTATCCAGCAGGTCGCGCTGGTGCATCAGCGTTTGGGCGAGGGCGGAAAAATAGGCGTCGGGCTTGGCGAGGCCGAGCGCCACCGCGCGCTGCAGGTTGGGGGCGGTGGTGAAGGTGAGGTTCTGGTGCGCCTTGGCGGTGAGGGAGATGAGGTCTGGCGGGCCGGAGATGTAGCCCACCTTCCAGCCGGTGAGCGAGAAGGTTTTGCCCGCGCTGCCGATGCGCAAGGTGCGCGCGGTCATGCCGGGCAGGGCCATGAGCGGGATGTGCCGCGCGGGGGGGAAGACCAGATGCTCGTACACCTCGTCGCACACCGCGTAGGCATCGTGTTGCCGCAGCAGTCCGGCGATGAAGTCCAGCTCATCGGGTGTAAAAACCTTGCCGGTGGGGTTCATCGGCGAGTTGAGCAGCAGCAGCTTGGTTTTGGGGCCGAAGGCGGCGGCCAGGGCGGCGCGCGGCAGCTCCCAGCCCGGCGGCTCCAGGCGGACCAGCCGGGCGGTGGCGCCGAGCAGTTTCACCACCGGCAGGTAGGTGTCGTAGAGCGGTTCGATGAGGATGGCCTCGTCGCCGGGGTTGAGCAGCGCCATCAGGCAGGCGGTGATGGCCTCGGTGGCGCCGGAGGTGACGCAGACGCCGGCGGCGGGGTCTATGGGAAGGCCATAAAACCGCTGGCTGGCGGCGGCGATGGCGGATTTCAGCTCGGGCAGGCCGGTGAGGGGGGGATATTGGTTGCGCTGGTCGAGCAGCGCCTCAGCCGCCGCCTGCACGATATCAGCCGGGCCCTCGGTGTCGGGGAAGCCCTGGCCGAGATTGATGGCGCCGTGTTGCAGGCTGAGCGCCGACATCACGGTGAAGATGGTGGTGCCGGTTTGTTCAAGCAGGGCGTTGGCGGGTTTCAATTCAGGTGTCCTTTTTGCGGGCGCAGCGTAACGTGGGGCCGGGTGGGACGGCAAGTGTGGTTAAAAAATGGGCAAAAGTAGCTTCCGGGTAGGCAAATCGAATCGTGGTGGGCGGAAAACCTTTGTGGAACCTACCCTTGCGTGTGGTTTGCGCGGCTGGCACGGTGCGTGCAAGACTGTTTCCGCCAGCCCGTTGGCTGGCGCGCGATTGCGCTGTCCGAACGAACACTTGAAGGAGGACGCCTGGCCGTGGCGGGCGTGGACCAGATGAAGAAGATCGAAGCGATCATTAAGCCGTTCAAGCTTGACGAGGTGAAAGAGGCTTTGCACGAGGTGGGGCTGCAAGGCATCACGGTGGTGGAAGCGAAGGGGTTCGGCCGGCAGAAGGGGCATACCGAGCTGTATCGCGGCGCCGAGTATGTGGTGGATTTCCTGCCCAAGGTGAAGATCGAGGTGGTGTGCGAGGACGCCGTGGTTGAACGGGCTGTTGAGGCGATCACCAATGCCGCGCGCACCGGGCGCATTGGCGACGGCAAGATTTTCATCTCCACGGTTGAGGAAGCGATCCGTATCCGCACCGGCGAAAAAGGCGATGCCGCCATCTGAACAGGCATTGTCCTGGTGGACGTGCACGGTTAACATGCTGCGCTTGCAACAGGGTTGTTCGGGGCCGCGTGGTGCGGCGCCGTGGAATTACGATTAACGTTTATATATTACGGGGATAAAGCATGGCGAAGAAGCCCGCTGAAAGCGCCGACGGCGTAGCGAAGGTTCTTGAACTGATCAAGGAAAACGGGGTCGAGTATGTCGATCTGCGGTTCACCGATCCGAAAGGCAAGTGGCAGCACACGGCGCAGCATGTTTCCACGGTCGATGCGGACACGCTGAAGGACGGCTTCATGTTCGACGGCTCCTCCATCGCGGGGTGGAAGGCGATCAACGAGTCTGACATGATCTTGCAGCCGGATCTGGACACGGCGGTGATGGATCCGTTCGCGGCCAAGCCGAGCCTGATCCTGTTCTGCGACATTATCGAGCCCGCGACCGGCCAGGGCTATGCCCGTGACCCGCGCTCCACCGCCAAGAAGGTGGAAGCCTATGTGAAGTCAACCGGGATCGGCGATACCATTTTCATCGGCGCGGAAGCTGAGTTCTTTATTTTCGATAGCGTGAAGTTCGGCACTGGCGGCAATTTCGGCACCTACCAGCTGGACAGCATCGAGGGGCCCGGCTCGTCGATGAAGGATTATCCGGAAGGCAATATGGGCCACCGCCCGGCGGTTAAGGGCGGTTATTTCCCCGTGCCGCCGGTGGATGGCGACTCAGACCTGCGCGCCGAGATGCTCTCGGCCATGGGCGAGATGGGGCTGCCGATCGAGAAGCACCACCATGAGGTGGCGCAGAGCCAGCACGAACTGGGGACCCGGTTCAACGCGCTGACCAAGATGGCCGACCAGATGCAGATTTATAAATACTGCGTCCATAATGTCGCGCATTCCTATGGCAAGACCGCGACCTTCATGCCCAAGCCGATTTATGGCGATAACGGCTCGGGCATGCATACGCATGCCTCGATCTGGAAGGCGGGCAAGCCGCTGTTCGCGGGCAATGGCTATGCCGATCTCTCGGAGATGTGCCTGTATTTCATCGGCGGCGTGATCAAGCACGCCAAGGCGATCAACGCGTTCACCAACCCCGCGACCAACAGCTATAAGCGGTTGATCCCGGGCTTCGAGGCGCCGGTGCTGCTGGCCTATTCGGCGCGCAACCGCTCGGCCTCGTGCCGGATTCCCTACACCACGAGCCCGAAGGCCAAGCGCGTGGAAGTGCGCTTCCCCGACCCGACCGCCAACCCCTATCTCTCCTTCGCGGCGATCGCGATGGCGGGGATCGACGGCATCAAGAACAAGATCCACCCCGGCGACCCGATGGACAAGGACCTCTACGAGCTGCCGCCCGAGGAGCTGAAGGGCATTCCGACGGTTTGCGGCTCGCTGCGCGAGGCGCTGCAGGCGCTGGAGGCGGACCACGAGTTCCTGCTGCAGGGCGATGTGTTCAGCAAGGAGCAGATCGAGAGCTATATGGAGATCAAGTGGAAGGAAGTGTACCGCTTCGAGCACACGCCGCACCCGGTCGAGTTCGAGATGTACTACTCCGCTTAATTTCGCGGGGGTTATTTAGGAAACGGCGCCTTCGGGCGCCGTTTTTTATGGCGAGGCCGGCTGGAGGGGGATTTGGCGTTTCCCTGCCGGGGGATATTGGTTTAAATGCGCCATGCGCCGCATTTTTGTCTTGGGTCACAG
>JAKBAQ010000120.1 GCA_021808985.1 Pseudomonadota bacterium | reverse complement strand
ATTCAGGCAATAACCGGACGCATATGATCCGCATTCCCGAGCCCGGGCGCTTTGAGATGCGCCTGGCCGATGGTGCGGCCAACCCGTATTTCCTGCAGGCGGGGATACTCGCCGCCGGGCTCGATGGCATCGCGAAGCGGGCCGATCCGGGGCCGCGGCTGGATATCAACATGTATACAGACGGGCATAAGGTGGAAAACGCCAAGCGGCTGCCGCTGAACCTGCTGGATGCGCTGCGCGCCTTCGAGACATCAGCCACCTTGCGCGGCGCGCTGGGGGAGGCGTTTGTCAACTCATACGCAAAGCTGAAACATGCGGAGTGGAATGAATATGCCGCGCATCTGAGCCAGTGGGAACGAAACGCAACACTGGATTGCTGAGGAAAGGGGCGGCAGGCCCGGACCGGCAGGACGGCGCGCCGCCCTGCCGGTGTTTGTTTTTGGGGGGTTAGAGGCCCTTCACGGCCTCACGAATATTGGCGCGTTTGAGGCCAATGTCGGAGAGTTCACGGTCAGAGAGGCTCTCAAGCTCGGCTTGCGCGGCGCGGCGCTTGCGCCAGGACTTGAAGCCGTCCAGCAGGCCCTGGTGCCGTTCGGCCGCCGCCTGGGGGCGCTGGTGCGTGAACATAAGCTCACCAAACTTGCCGAAAGAGTACTGGTTCGTGATAGTGGTCGTCATGATGGTCACCTGTCTTTTTCCGCATAACGGCCGGTTCAACGTGATCCAGCAGCGTTTATGCTGCACTGCACATAACATGGCCGGGGCATTTGCAGGCAAGTTTTGCCGCCAGCGCAGCCATGCGATGGGCGCATGACGAAGGATAATCCATGATGTCAGAGCATGATTCCCGGTTGGCCGCCTTGCGCGCCGCCCTGAAGGCGCGGGGGCTGGATGGGTTTTTGATTCCGCGGGCCGATGAGCATTTGGGGGAGTATGTGCCCAAGGCAGCCGAGCGGCTGGAGTTTATCACCGGTTTTAGCGGCAGCGCCGGGCTGGCGATTGTGCTGCCGGACATTGCGGCGGTGTTCTCGGATGGCCGCTACACCTTGCAGCTGGCGCAGCAGACCGACCCGGCTTTGTGGGAGCGGCTGCATATGCTTGAGACCAAGCCGGAGGACTGGCTGGCGCGGCATGCCAAGGGGCTCGCCATAGGCTATGACCCCTGGCTGATGAGCGCCGATGGGCTGGCGCGCTTTGCCGCCACGAACATGGTGGCGACCACGGGCAACCCGGTGGATGAGATATGGGCCGAGCGGCCCGCCCCGCCGATGGCGCCCGCCGTGCCGCACCCGGACAATTTTGCCGGCGAGAGCGCCGGGGCCAAGCGCGCCCGGCTGGGCGCCGCGTTGCGCGAGGCCGGGCAGGATGCGGCCATTATCTCAGACCCCGCGGGGCTGGCATGGCTGTTCAATATCCGGGGGGCGGATGTTGAGTTCACGCCGGTTGCGCTCGGGTTCGCGCTGTTGTTCGCGGATGCCAGGGCGAGCTTGTTCATGGCGGGGGAAAAGCTCCCCGCCGGGACGCGGGCGCATCTGGGCCCGGATGTGGCCCTGGCCGGACGCGACGCGCTGCCAGCCGCCCTGGCGGGGCTGGCGGGCAAAACCGTGCGTTATGATCCGGCGGCCATGCCGGTTTGGTTTAAAACCAGGCTGGCGGAGGCGGGCGCCAAAATAGCCGAGGCGCCGGACCTGGTGGCGCTGCCGCGGGCCTTGAAAAATGCCGTGGAACAGGACGGGGCGCGCGCGGCGCACCGGCGCGATGGGGCGGCCATGGTTCGCTTTCTGGCCTGGCTGGCGAAGGCCGCGCGGGCGGGCGGGGAGAGCGAGATTTCAGCCGCTGAGAGGCTGCTGGCGGAGCGCGCGCGGGAGGAGAATTTCCGGGGTGAGAGCTTTCCCGCGATTTCAGGCGCGGGGGAGCATGGCGCCATCATCCATTACAGGGTTACGCCGGGGAGCAACCGCGCCATACGGGCCGATGAGGTTTATCTCATCGATAGCGGCGGGCAGTATCTCGATGGCACCACTGATATCACCCGCACCGTATGGACCGGCCCGGGCCCCGCGCCCGATGCGGTGCGCGCGCATGTGACCCGGGTGCTGGCCGGGCATATCGCGCTGGCGGGGGTGGTGTTTCCCGAAGGGGTGGCGGGCGCGCATCTGGACGCTTTCGCCCGCGCGGAGCTTTGGCGGGCGGGGCTGGATTATGACCATGGCACCGGGCATGGGGTGGGCTCTTATCTCTCGGTGCATGAGGGGCCGGCTGGTATCTCGCGCGCCGCGAAGCCGGTGGCGTTGCAGGCGGGGATGATACTCTCCAATGAGCCGGGCTTTTATCTGCCGGGGGCTTACGGTATCCGCATGGAGAACCTCGTGCTGGTGCGGCCGGCGGATTTTGACGGGGCGGCGCGCAAGTTCCTGTGCTTTGAGACGCTGACACTGGCGCCGTTCGACCGCGCGCTCATAGAGCCGGCGCTGCTCAGCGCCGCGGCGCTGGCGTGGCTGAATGCCTACCATGCGCGCGTGTATGCGGTGCTTGCGCCGCTGTTGCGCGCGGATGACGCGGCGTGGCTGGCCGCGGCCACCGCCAAAATATAAACATTGACCACGCAAACGCCGGTATTGCAGAATCATGGGACGCGATTCGCGTCCGACCCCGAGCCAAAGGTGGCCGTGCCATGCGCTTGTTCGTTGCCCTTGACCTCCCCTGGGAGGTTAAAGAAGAGCTTGCAGATTTCTCCTGCAATATTCCCGGTGCGCGCTGGGTGCCGACCGAGAATTTCCATATCACCCTGCGGTTTATCGGCGAGGCCAACCGGTTGCAGGCCGAGGAGATCGACCTGGCGCTGGCCACGCTGCGCGGGCGCAGTTTCTCATTTTGCCTCTCCGGGCTTGGGTGGTTCGAGAAATATGGCAGGGTCTCGATGCTTTGGGCGGGGGTGGAGCGCAATGCCGACCTTGCCCGCTTGCAGGCGAAGGTGGAGACGGCGCTGCACCGGGTTGGCATTCCGGCGGACCGGCGGCGGTTTATACCGCATGTGACCCTGGCGCGGATGGATATGCCGGTGACAACGGCGCTCACCAGTTTCGTGCAGGCGCATAATCTGTACCGCTCGGCGCCGATACGGGCTGATAATGTGACGCTTTTCAGCTCGTTTCTGGGCAAGGACCAGCCGACCTACACGCCGGAGGCGGAGTACGCGCTGGGCTAGGAGACTGCTTTAAACGCTTTCTCTTACAACAAATTGAAATTATTAAAAATTTTTGCGGGGTTTGGGGAGCTTTTTATAAAAAGCTCCCCAAGATTCTGGCCCTTTTTTGCAAAAAAGGGTCAGACGAGAATTATCCTTCTCTAAGCGGTTAATCTGTGGCGGCGGAGCTTTTTCCAGGCCCGGCGCAGGCCATCGCCATCTTCCACCGCACCTCTGGCGCACCAGCCCATGATGATGCCGGCGGCGCGGCTGGCGGCGGGGGCCTCGCCCGTGTCCAGCCGCAGGGCAAGCTCGCGGGCGACCGCGAGATCGTTGAAAAGGCCGAGCGTGTCCTGAAGTTTGGAGAGGGTTTTGCCGTAGGCGGCGACCTGCTTGGGGGCATCGAACAGGCCGCCGAAGAGATCGACCGTGTAGCGCAGTTTTTTCAGGTCCTTGCGCAGCTCATGGCGTTTTTCCGCCGAGAGGTGGGTGATGTGCTTGCCATCGCGCAGCAGCCTGCGGTGCAGGCGCGATATCGCGGAATCGCCAAATGCCTTGGCGGGGACGCTGAGTTCGGGAAGGGATTCGCCGGAGAGCGCGTTGCGCCAGCCATGCGTGGCGGCGAAGCTTTGCAGGTTGAGCACGAAATGCAGGGTTTGTGCCGAACCCAGCAGGGTGCGCACCGAATCATGCCCGGCGATGCGGTATTGCTCAACGCTGGCCTGCAAGGTTTCAAATCCGGGCTCGCCGGGGAAGGCCGTGGCGGGGCCGGTTTTGAGCAGGGCGGCGAAAATGTCCCAATTGCGGGCCTCGCCCATGGCGTTGGCGATGGTCTTGGCCTGCTCACGGAAAATGGCGAAGCCGGCGGCTGGGAAGGCGCGCTGGAACAAGCCCAGCACGGAGCGCAGACGGCGCATGGCCACCCGCATCTGGTGGACCGCCTTGACCGCGTCGCCGGATTCGAAGGCGGGCCAGTTGGCGATGAATTGCGACAGGCAGGCGTTGATGAGGGCGCCGATCGCGCTGTCGAGCACGGGCTCGCCCTGCAGGCCGGCGATGGCGCGCACCGCCTCGGGCGGTTTGCCGCAGGCCAGCTCCGCGCCGCGCTCGGCCTTGCTTTGGCTGAGCAGGCGGGCGGGAAACGCCGCCGCGAATTCCAGCCCCAGGCGGTAGAGCACCGCAGGGTCGCCGGATTTCAGCTCCAGCTCGACCTCGCGCACCGGGCGGGTTTTCTCGCCCGCGCTGATCTGGCCTGAGTCGAAGGCCAGCTCGATGGTGCCGGTATCCTCATGCAGGAGCCGGACCACGCGCTTGATGTCGCTGCCATAGACGGCCTCCAGCTGGCGCCCGGCGGTGAGGCGGATGATCGCCTCGCTGATTTCAGGCGGCAGCAGGGTGATGTCCAGCTCCGGGGTGGGGCTTGGGGCTTCAACCTCGCCGCGCTCAAACCAGCCGCCGGCGAAACTGCCGCTCCATTTGAAGGTGATGATGTGGCGGCGGTTGAGCGTGCGCACGCGCAGGCTGGCCTTGTGGCGCGCGAGGTCTCCGGCCGCCGTGTCATAATAGATGGCGACGAGCCGCCGGGCGCGGGGGCGCTTGCTTGCGGGGTCGAACCTCTCCCATTGCTGCGCGGCGGTGAAGGCGGGGGCGGGGAGGGTGAATTTAAGCTCCGTTTCGCGCATGGCGGGGCTGACCGGCGGAATATGCGGCGTGGCCGGCGCGGCGGTGGAGAGGTCTCGCATGCTCAAGATACAGGGCCTGTTGGCTGGAGGAGGAACCTGGCCGTGGTGAAGGAACCAGCGGGAGCTTAGAACGGTTGTGTGCGCCTGTCCAAGCCTCAGGCGGGCGGGATGGTTGTTCTGGGCGCAATTCAGGTCATAATCAGATGAGCGCAGCGGGTTGATTCAGGTCAAGGTTTGCGCAGCCTCTCTGGGTTATGCAAGAAGAACAAGGAGTTGCCAAAAATGCTGGCGGATTGTTCCATGTTCCATCATCTGGCGGTTGGCGCGGGGCGCGCATGAGACGAAGGCGAAACCTTTTGCTGCTCGGCGGGGTGGTGGTGGTTCTCGCGGGGGGGGTGGCGTTTTGGTATGCGCCCGGCTTGTTCGGCCCGGCGCCGAATGCGGGGGATGTGAGCGTCTCCGGCAATATCGAGGCGCATGAGAGCGTGCTCAGCTTTAACGACGTGCAGGCGCCGATCGTGGCGCTGCCGTTTGATGAGGGCGCGGCGGTGCGGGCGGGGAGCGTGCTGGCGCGGGTGGATGACAGCCTCTACCGCCAGCAGGTGGCCATAGACACCGCCAATGCGCAAACCGCCGCCGCCCAGGTGGCCGTGAACCAGAGCAACCTGGCCGCCGCGCAAAGCACGCTGGCCAGCGATGTGTTTGACCAGAACCAGAAGGCGCAGGATTACCAGCGCGCGCAGGCGCTGGTTGGCAGCCGCACCATTTCAGTGCAGGCGCGGGATTTGGCGCGCACGGCGGCCCAGCAGGCCGGCGAGGCGGTGGCGCATGACCGCGCGCTGGTGCAGGTGGCGCAGGCCAATATCGGCCTGGCCAAGGCCGCCGCCGCCGCCGCGCGGGCCAAGCTCGGGCTGGATGAGATCACCCTCGGCGACACCACGCTGCGGGCGCCGTTCAGCGGGGTTGTCGCGGTGCGGGAGGCGGAACTGGGCGAGCTGGCCGCGCCGGGGGTGGCGATTGTCACCCTCGATGATCTCAACCATGTATGGCTGCGGGCTTATGTGAATGAGCCGGATCTCGGCAAGATACGGCTTGGCGAGGCCGTGGATGTGAGCACCGACAGTTATCCGGGCAAGATATATGCCGGGCGGATAAGCTTTATTTCGCCGCAGGCCGAGTTCACCCCAAAAACCGTGGAGACTTATGCGGAGCGGATCACGCTCGTCTACCGGGTGCGGATAGATATCGACAACCCGACGCATGAGTTGCTCCCCGGTATGCCAGCTGACGCCAAGATCGCGTTGCTGCCCGCCGGGCAATGAGCGACGGGGCCGCTTTGAGCGCGCGAAACCTGGTGCGCGGTTTTGGCGCGACGGCGGCGGTGCGCGATGTGAGCTTCAGCGTGGGGCGGGGGGAGATTTTCGGCTTCGCCGGGCCGGATGGCGCGGGCAAGACCACGGTGATGCGGATGCTGGCCGGGGTGCTGCGGCCTGATTCGGGCGGGATTACCGTGGAGGGGGTTGATGTCATCGCCAATCCGGAGGGGGTGAAGCCTTTGCTCAGCTACATGCCGCAGCGCTTTGGCCTGTATGAGGACCTGACCGTCGCGGAGAACATCTTTTTTTATGCCGAGCTGTTTTCCGTGCCGGGCAAGGTGCGCCGCGCGCGGGGGCGGGAGCTTTTAGAGGCGGCGGGGCTGGGCGCGTTCCAGAAACGCCTGGCGGGGCAGCTCTCGGGCGGCATGAAGCAGAAGCTGGGCCTGGTTTGCGCGCTCATCCACACGCCCAGCGTGCTGCTGCTGGATGAGCCGACCACCGGGGTGGACCCCGTATCGCGCCGGGATTTTTGGGCCATTCTCTATAATCTGCGCGAAAGCGGCGTCACCATCGTGCTCTCGACCGCCTATATGGACGAGGCCGAGCGCTGCTCGCGCCTGGCGCTGATGCATGAGGGGCGGATTCATTATTGCGATACGCCGGCCAGGCTGAAGCAGGCGATGCCGGGGATGCTGCTGGCGGTTAGCGCGGCGGACCCGCGCGCGGTGCGCGAGGCCCTGGCGGATGCGCCCGGCGTGCTGGGGCTGCTGCTGATGGGCGACCGGGTGAATGTGCGCGTTGACGACGCCGACAGGCGCGCGCCGGCATTGCGGGCCGTGCTGGCGGCGCGGGGGGTTGGCGTTACCGGGATCAGCCGGATTGAGCCGGCGATCGAGGATGTGTTCGTGGCGCTGCTGGGCGGGGGAGCGGGGGCATGAATGACCCCGCTGTCATCGCCCAGGGGCTGACAAAAAAATTCGGCGCCTTCACGGCGGTGGACCATCTGGACCTCGTAATTGCCAAGGGGGAGGTTGCCGGTTTCATCGGCCCTAATGGGGCGGGCAAATCCACCACCATACGCATGCTTTGCGGGCTGCTGCGCCCGACCGCGGGGAGCGCCAGCGTCGCGGGGTTTGATATTGTCCGCCAGCCGGACATCGTGCGCCTGCATATTGGCTATATGTCGCAGAAATTCTCGCTTTATGGCGATCTCACGGTGCGTGAGAACCTGCGCTTCTTCGCGGGCATTTATCAGGTGCCGCGCGGGCAGATCGCGGAGCGCATCGCCTTTGCCGTGGCGATGGCGGGGCTTGAGGGGCGCGAGGGGGCGCTGGTGCGCACGCTGGCGGGCGGCTGGAAGCAGCGCCTGGCGTTGGGCTGCGCCATATTGCACCGGCCGCCGGTGCTGTTTCTGGACGAGCCGACATCGGGCGTGGAGCCGCAGGCGCGGCGGCGGTTCTGGGATCTCATCCACACGCTGGCGGCTGATGGGGTGACCATACTGGTTTCCACCCATTACATGGACGAGGCCGAGTATTGTAACCGCATCGCGCTGATCGATGCGGGGAAGCTGATCGCGCTGGGCAGCCCGGGCGAGCTGCGCCGCCATGAGCTTGGCGGGCAGCTTTTTGAGCTGGAATGCCCGACGCTGGGCGCCACCCTGGCCGCCGTGCGCCAGGCGCCAGGGGTGGTAGAGGCCGCCATTTTCGCCGACAAGCTGCATGTGCTGCTGCGCGCGGGCGGCGGTGGCGAGGCGCTGCTGGCGCATCTGGCGGCGCTGGGGCTGGCGGCTGGGCCCATACGCGCCATTGCGCCCAGCCTGGAGGATGTGTTCGTGCAGCTGGTCGCCCGGCGTCAGGAGGCTCGCCCATGAACCCGCGCCGCGTTCTCGCCATCGCCTACAAGGAGGCTTTGCAGGTCTGGCGCGACCCGCGCAGCCTGGCCATCGCGCTGCTGATGCCGCTGATGCAGATGGTGCTGCTGGGCTATGGCGTCAGCCTGGATATCAAGCATGTGCCCTTGTGCGTCTATGACCAGGAGAACAGTCAGG
>JAKBAQ010000119.1 GCA_021808985.1 Pseudomonadota bacterium | reverse complement strand
GAAGATAATGTCCGCGCCGGCCTTGCGCGCGCGGCGCAGCTCCGCGCCGTCATGCGCCGAGGCGCTGATGAGCGCGCGGCGCGGCGGCGCCAGCATGCCGGCGCGCCGCCCGCCGCGCAGATGCACCCCCGCCCGCAGCCGCGCCGCGAGCCGCGCATCCCCCGCCACCACCAGCGCGATGCGCCTGGCCCGGCACAAGGCGGCGAGCCTGGCGCCCAGCGCGGCGCGGGCTGGTGAGCTGTCATGCCGGAAGACCACGCCGCACAGCCGGGGCGGCAGCGCCAGCACCAGCGCCAGCAGATCGGGCATGCGCGCCGCATCCGTGAACAGCCAGAGCGGTGGCGGGCCGGAAATGCGCTTTACCCTGCGGCCCCAGGCGATTAACCGTGCATCCATGGCTGACCTTACGATGATCCCGGCGAACCTGGAAAATATTCATGCGCGCATCGCCGCCGCCGCGCGCGCGGCCGGGCGCGCCCCGGCGGAGGTGACTCTGGTGGCCGTGAGCAAGACGCATCCGCGCGCCGCCGTGCTGGCCGCGCTGGCGGCCGGGCAGGCGGTGTTCGGCGAGAACAAGGTGCAGGAGGCGGCGGAGAAATTCCCCATCCCCGGCGCGCAACTGCACCTGATCGGCGCCCTGCAGACCAACAAGGCGGCGCAGGCCGTGCGCCTCGCCGATATGATCGAGAGCCTGGACCGGGAGCGGCTCAGCGACGCCATCGCCAAGGCGGCGGCGGCGGCGGGGCGGCTGCCCGCGCTGCTGGTGCAGGTGAACATAGGCGACGAGCCGCAAAAAGCCGGCGTGCCGCTGGCGCAGGCCGATGCGTTTATAAGGGCGAGCCGCGCGCGCTTTGGCGCGGCGCTGCAAGGGCTTATGTGCATCCCCCCCGAGGGGGTGGACCCGCTGCCCTATTTCCAGCGCCTGGCCGCGATGGCCGATGCGCACGGGCTGGCCGTGCGCTCAATGGGCATGTCCGGCGATTTTGAGGCCGCGATCAGCGCCGGGGCCACGCATGTGCGCATCGGCACCGCCATTTTCGGCACCCGCCCGGCGCTGCCCGCGTGAATCCGGTAACACTAAATTAAATCCTGTAACACTTGATTAAATCTTGCATAGGCGCGCGGAATCATCGCCGCACACCCTGTGCGTCTGGGTGATTTGCCTGTAATGCCAGCTCTGGATTTGGCAATTCTCGTGGAGTGCGACCCCCGGTGATCAGATTATCGGTCCCGTTCCGGCAGGCTATGTCGCGGCTCACCTTTCCGGTGATGCTGATGTTGTCCTTTGGCGTCGTGCTCATCGGCCGCGCCGACCAGGGGCTTTCCGCCTCGCTGCGCACCGGCCTCGATGATGTGCTGGCGCCGGTTTATGGCGCGTTTTCCGGGCCCATCCAGGCGGCGGAGAGCGGCACCGGGGCGCTTGGCCACCTGTTCATGCTGAACACCGAAAACGAGCAGCTGCGCGCGGAAAACGCCAAATTGCTGCAATGGCAGGCGGTGGCGATGGCGCTGGAAGCCCAGAATGACGCGCTGAAGGCCAGCCTGCATTATATTCCCCCCGCCGCGCCGGCCTTCTTCACCGGCGATGTGGTGGCCGATCTCGGCGGCGTGTATGACCGTTCAGTCCTCGTGGAGCTGCCGCGCGGCGCCAGCCCAGCGCCGCTGGTGGGCGCCGTGGCCATGGACGGGCGCGGCGTCGTGGGCCGGGTGGTCGAGGCGGGGAGCCGCTCGGCACGGGTGCTGCTCATCACCGATATCAACAGCCGGATTCCGGTGGCGCTCGGCCCCGGCGGCGCGCCGGCGCTGATGACCGGCACCAACGGCCCCACCCCGGCGCTGCTCTACTGGGCGCCCGGCCAGCCGCCCGCCGAGGGCGCGATGGTGCTGACCAGCGCGGTCGGCGGCGCGTTCCCGCCCGGCCTGCCGGTGGGCGTGGTGCATTACAACGCGCAGAACAACCCGGTGGTGCTGCCGCTGGCCGATCTGGACTCGCTGCGCCTGCTGCGGCTGTTCATGTACCCTGACAATCTGCCCGTGCTCACCCCGGTTCCCCATGCCAGGGCCGTCCGGCACGCCGCCGCCATGCGCCGCCGCCGGAAAAAATAGCGGATGCGGCGGCAAAGCAACTGGCGCCGGCTGGACGCGGCGGCGCGCTACGCCGTTCCCTTCGGCAGCATCGTGGCCGGGCTGTTCGTCCTCGGCCTTAATTTCGGCCTGCCCGCGCAGGCGCAGCTGCGCCCGGTCTATGCGGCGGCCTGCGTGTTTTTCTGGTCGCTCTACCGGCCCTCCTCGCTGCCGGCGCCGGTGGTGGTGCTAAGCGGCCTGCTGCTAGACCTGTTGGGCTTCTCGCCGCTCGGCCTGTGGGCGCTGCTGCTGCTGCTGCTGCATGGCGGGGTGCTGGCGCTGCGCCGCCAGCTGGCGCCGCAGGGCTTCCTGTTCACCTGGCTGGTGTTTTCCGGCTTCGCGGTGGCGCTGTTCGTGCTGGCCTGGGGGGCGGAATCGCTGCTCGGGCAGCAGATGCTGCCGCTGCGCCCGGTGCTCACCCAGAGCGGCTTCGCCCTGCTGCTCTACCCGGCGCTGGCGGCGTTCTTCATCCGCGCGCACCGTGGCGCGGCGGCGGCTGAATTGGCGTAATGCGGGATTTTCGCGTTTGCGCCGGTGGTGGAGCATGCCATGAAGCGTGAGACCAAGGACCGAGCCGCCTTCAACCGCCGCACGCTGCTCATCGGCACGGCGCAGTTCGGCATTTTTGGCGCCATCGCGGGGCGGCTGTATAACCTGCAGGTCGCCAAGCACGGCAAATACGCGCTGCTGGCTGAGCAGAACTCGATCTCCGAGCGGCTGGAAGCGCCCCTGCGCGGCGTCATCACTGACCGTTTCGGCACCGTGCTGGCGGGCAACCAGCAGCACTGGCGGGCGCTCTTCATGCAGGGCCTGGCGCCGGACCCGCAGGTGGTGCTGGATAATTTCTACCGGCTGGTGCCGCTCTCCGATGCGGAGAAGGCGCGCATCGCCACCGAGCTCGCGCACCGGCCCGGCTATATCCCGGTTCTGCTGAAGGATTATCTGGACTGGCCGGACATGGCGGCGCTGGAGGTGAACACGCCGGACCTGCCAGGCGTCGTGGTGGAGGCGGGGGCCAGCCGGTTCTATCCGTTCGGCCCCGGGCTCGCGCATGCGGTGGGCTATGTGGCGCGGCCCAACGCGCGCGAGGTGGCGGCCGACCCGGTGCTCTGCCTGCCTGGCATCCGCGTCGGGCGGACCGGGGTGGAATCCTGGCAGGACGCGGCGCTGCGCGGCGTGCCCGGCTTTGTGCAAACCGAGACCAACGTGCACGGCCAGGTGGTGCGCCAGCTGGCGCGAGACCCCGGCACCCCCGGCCAGACGGTGGCGCTGGCCCTGGATGCCGGCCTGCAGGCGCTGGCGGTGCAGCGCCTGGGCGCGCTGACCGGCGCGGCGGTGATGCTCGATGCCACGACCGGCGAAATTCTGGCGCTGGCGAGCAGCCCCTCCTTCGACCCCTCGCTGTTCGACAAGGGCGTCCCCTCGGCCATCTGGGATTCATGGATATCCGACATCAAGGACCCGCTGCAGGACAAGGTGATCGCCGGCCTCTTCGCGCCCGGCTCCACCTTCAAGCCCACGGTGGCGCTGGCGGCGATGAAGGCCGGCACCCTCACGCCCGAGACGATCCTGACCTGCCCCGGCTTCTTCAAGCTCGGCGACCATGTGTTCTGGTGCGACAACCACACCGCCCACGGCTCCATCACGGTGACCACGGCGCTCCAGGTGAGCTGCGACGTCTTCTTCTACCAGGTGGCGCTGGGCGTGGGCATAGACCCCATCGCGCGGATGGCGACGCGGCTGGGGCTCGGCACCGATCTGGGGGTGGACCTGCCGGATTCCGAGCCCGGCCTGGTGCCGACGCTGGACTGGGCCCGCCGGCACGGGATTCTCTGGGTTGAGGGCAGCACCGTGGTGCAGGGCATCGGCCAGGGCTACACCGAGCTGACACCGCTGGCCCTGGCCACGATGATCGCCCGCGTGGCCACCGGCAGCGCGGTCGGCCCGCATATCACGCGGCGGATCGGCGGCGTGCTGCAAACCGGCGGCAACCCTGGCGACTGGCCGGCGCTCGATGTCGATGCCGGGCATCTGGCGGTCGTGCGCCAGGGCCTGTTCGAGGTGGTGAACACCCCCGCCGGCACCGCCTACGGCGCCCGGCTGATAATGCCCAACGTGCAGATGGCCGGCAAAACCGGCACCGCGCAGGTGCACAACAACACCGCGGCTGAAAAGCAGCAGGGGTTCAACGACCTCACAATGGCCTGGGCGCAGCGGCCCAACGCCCTGTTCGTCGCCTACGCGCCGTATGACAATCCGCGCTACGCGGTGGCCGTGGTGGTCGAGCATGGCGATTATGGCGGGCTGTCGGCGGCCCCCATCGCGCATGACATGATGGTCTACGCCCTCACCCACGACCCCGCCGGCCGCGACGTGCCGCTGGGCGCAACACCCCAGGCCACGCCAGAGGCCACGCCCTCATGATGCCGGAGCGGATCGCGCCGCTGCGCCCCTTCCGGGACCGTTCCTTCGGCCTCGCGCGCAAGCTCCTGCGGGTCAACTGGCTGTTCGTGCTCTGTGTCTGCCTGCTCGCCGCGGTGGGGTACACGGCGCTCTATTCCGCCGCCGGCGGCGCGCCGGAGCCTTACGCCAACAGCCAGATCTTCCGCTTCTTCGGCGCCCTGGCGCTGATGCTGGCGATCGCCATGGTGGATATCCGGCTGATCGCCAAAATCTCCTGGCCGGCCTATGCGCTGGGCGTGGTGCTGCTGCTGGTGGTGATGAAGTTCGGCCATACCGGCCTTGGCGCCAAGCGGTGGGTAACCGTGGGGGGCATGGAAATTCAGCCGAGCGAGCTGATGAAGCTGTTCCTCACCCTGGCGCTGGCGGCCTGGTTCAAGGGCGCCACGCAGGAGCGGCTGAACCAGTTCCTCTTCCTGCTGCCCGCGGGGCTGGCGGTTTTGCTCCCCGTCGGGCTGATATTGAAGGAGCCGAACCTCGGTACCGCCGTCATCACCTCGCTGATCGGCGTCACAATCATGCTGGGGGCCGGGGTGCGCTGGTGGAAATTCGCCATCGTGCTGGGGGTGCTGCTGGTGGCCGCCCCGCTGCTCTATCATCACCTGCATGATTATCAGCGCGCGCGCATCACCACCTTCCTCAATCCCGGCTCCGACCCGCTAGGTGCCGGCTATAACATCATCCAGTCCAAGATCGCGCTCGGCTCCGGCGGGCTCACCGGCCAGGGCTATCTGCACGGCACGCAGAACCAGCTCAACTTCCTGCCCGAGAAGCAGACCGACTTCGTGTTCACCATCATCGCCGAGGAGTTCGGCTTTCTGGGCAGCATGCTGGTGCTGGTGCTGCTGTTCACCATCATCGCCATGGCGTTCTACACGGCGCTCTCCTGCGCGCACACTTATGGGCGGCTGGTGGCGCTGGGCATCGGGACGAATTTTTTCCTCTATTGCTTCGTCAATCTCTCGATGGTGATGGGGCTTATCCCGGTGGGCGGCGTGCCGCTGCCGCTCATCTCCTATGGCGGCTCGGCGCTCACGGCGGTGATGCTGGGCTTTGGCGTGCTGATGTCGGTGCATGTGCATCGCGACGTGGAATTCGCCGGCGGAGAATTTTAGGACCCGCCATGCATCTGCTCGTGTTCGATTCAGGGATTGGCGGGCTCGGCGTGGTGCGCGAGATCCGCCGGCTGCAGCCGCGCGCGCGCATCACCTACCTCGCCGATAACGGCTTCTTCCCCTATGGCGAAAAGCCGGACGCGGTGCTGCTCGCGCATATCATGCGCCTGCTCGGCGGGGCCATCGCCGCCCTGGCGCCCGATGCGGTGGTGGTGGCGTGCAACACCGCCAGCACCATCGCCCTGGCGGCGCTGCGCGCGGCGCACCCGCTGCCCTTCATCGGCTGCGTGCCGCCGGTAAAGCCGGCGGCGGCGGCGAGCAAGACCAGGGTGCTGGGGATTCTGGCCACCGCCGCCACGGTGCGCCGCGCCTATCTGCGCGCGCTGATCGGCGATTTCGCGCCGGATTGTGAAATCCACAGCCTCGGCGCGCCCACGCTGGCCGAGCTGGCGGAGCGCAAATTCCGCGGCCAGGCGGTGGATGTGGCAAGCGCCGTGGCGCCGCTCTTCATGCAGCCCGGCGCCGCGCGGATTGACGCGGTGGCCCTGGGCTGCACGCATTACACCTTCCTGCATCCGGAGCTGGAGGCGCTGTACCCGCATGTGCAATGGTTCGACCCCGCGCTGCCAGTGGCGCGGCGCACCCTGGCGGTGACCCAAAACCTCCCCCCCACACAGGCGCCCGCTGCGCCCGTCGCCTGGTTCACCATGAAGCTGCCGGACCTCGAGATCATGCGCCCCCGGCTGGCGGCGTTCGGCTTTGCTGAAATCCGCCACGGCACGCCAGGGGGCCTGGAGCGGTTTTGATGCTAAACGCTCCGGGCAGGGCAGGAAATCAGCCGCCTTTTTCCTGATGATACGCGAATGATTCGTTGATCTTATCCAGCAGATGCCGGCCCGCCGTGGTGGGCGGGTATTTGGGCGTCTCGCCGGGGGCGAGGCAGGTGGGCAGGCATTCCACCGGGGTGGCGAAATCAGGGTCGAAGAAGAAGGGAATGGAATAACGCTCCCGCCCCGAGGCGTTGACCACCCGGTGCAGGGTGGAGGTGAACACGCCGTTGGTCCAGCGCTCCATCATGTCGCCGATATTCACGACAAAGCTGCCCGGAATGGGCGGCGCGGCCAGCCACGCGCCGGATTTGCCGCGCACCTGCAGGCCGCCAGTGTCATCCTGCGCCAAAATGGTGAGGCAGCCGAAATCAGTATGCGCGCCGGCGCCCAGCTGCGCCTCGGTGATATGGCCGCGCTGCGGCGGGTAGTGCAGGGGGCCCAGCGTGGTCATCGGCGTGGTGAGCCAGCGGTCAAAAAAACTTTCCGTAAGGCCCAGCGCCAGCGCCAGGCCGTGCAACACCTCGCGGCCAAGATTTTCCATGGCGCTGAAATAGCTCTGCATCACCGCGCGCCAGCCCGGCAGGTCTGGCCATTGGTTGGGGCCGTGCAGGGGGGTGTTCGCCAGCACCATCGGGTGGGTGGCGGGCAGGTCGTTGCCGATCTTCACGCCCTCCTTCAAATCGCCGTCCCGCGTCTGCTTGCGCGGGTCCAGATTCTCCCCGCCCACCTGGAACCAGCCGCGATGGCAGGGGGATTTCTCAATGGCGATGAGCGCCTTCTGCGCCGGCGGCAGGGCGAAGAAGCGCCTGGCCTGGGCGTAGACATCGGCCACCAGCTCCGCCGGCACGCCGTGATTGACGATATAGAAAAACCCCGTCTCGCGGCAGGCCGCGCCGATCCGCGCCGCCACTCCCGCCTTCTCCGCCGCGCCGCCATGCAGGAAGGGCGCGAAATCAATCACCGGAATCTGCTCGGGCGAGACCTGCTGGGCCACCAGCCCAGGGTCAAGTTGTGTGCTCTGCGCCATGGCCATAAGGTTAAGCCCGTCTGACACGTGGTTCCAGGGGCCGGCATGAAAAAATATCTTTGTGGCATTGATCTGGGGGCGGGCAGCCTGAAGGTCTCCATCATCACCGCCACCGGCGCTCTCGCGGGCGAGGCCAGCGCGCCGGTGGCCACCACGGTGGCGCAGCCGGGATGGTCCGAGCAGAACCCGGCTGAATGGTTCGCCGCCTTGTGCCAGGCGGTGCCCGAGGCACTGGCGGCGGCGGGCGTTGGCGCGGGCGAGATTGCCGGGGTCGGGGTTTCAGCCGGGGCGCATATTCCGGTGCTCGGCGACGCGCAGGGCAACGTGCTGCGCCCCGCGATCATGTGGAACGACCAGCGCAGCGCCGCCGAGGCGGCGGCGTTGCAGGCGCGCGCCGGGGCGCGGATCGTCGAGATCGGCCTGAATCGTGTGAACCCGACCTGGACTCTGGCCATGCTGGCCTGGTTGCGCGCGCATGAGCCGCAGGTGCTGGCGCGCGCCCGGCGGCTGTATCTGGCGAAGGATTATCTGCGCTTCTGCCTCACCGGCACCTGGGAGACGGATTTCTCCGACGCCATCGGCAGCCTGCTGGCTGACAATGCCACGCGCGGCTGGTCCGCCGAGATTTGTGGGCTGATCGGGTGGGACATGGCGCATCTGCCGCCGATCGTCCCGGCTGAGCGCGTGGTGGGCGGCGTTTCGGCCATGGCGGCGGCGGCCTGCGGGCTGGCGGCGGGCACCCCGGTGGTGTGCGGCG
>JAKBAQ010000118.1 GCA_021808985.1 Pseudomonadota bacterium | reverse complement strand
CCGATCTAAAAACGAATGGTTTTTGGCGAAACCTCGCTGTCAAGTCTGTAATCTAAAATTTTTATCCATTAAATTTTTATTTACCTTATTCAAATCAATTGTCTGTGATCTTTACAGCATGTACATATACTCTGAGTAGAAAACACGTAAATTGCGCCACAAGAACAACCTTGAGTAACCCCCACCGCCGAACTGACCAGGATTGGAGCCGCCTATGACCGCCACTGTCACGCTTTCCGGCTCCGCCTCCTACGCGGGCAGCTACCAGACCATCAGCGTGCAATCCGGCAATGTCGTGATCACCGGCGATGGCGATACGGTTCTGAGCAGCGCCTCCGATGTCGGGATCAAGCTGAGCGGGAGCAGCGGCCTCATCAGCGTCACCGGCTCCAACAGCACCATCACCGCCGGCAGCAGCGCGTTCGGCGCCTCGGCCTATGACAGCCTCTATCTCGGCGGCAACTACAACAACGTCGCCGATTATGGGTTCCAGGGCGGCGGCGTCACCATCAACGGCAGCCACAACACCATCACGTCCAACCAGAAGGTCGAAACCGCGAATTTCGTCGTCAACGGCTCCTACAATACGGTCAACAGCCTGTATCTGGGCGGAAACATGACCGTGAACGGCAGCAACGAGACGATCATCGTCGGCTCCGTCAATGTCGTCGTCACCGGCAATAACGACACGATAACCTCCGTGAACGCCAAGAGCATCGTCGATACCGGCAAGAACAACGTCTTCATCAATGAGGCGATCCCCGGGCAGACGATCCCCTACAACCTCATCAACGGCAACGGCACCGCGGGGACCGACACAGCCCCCGGCGCCGTCATCTCCATCACCGGCTCGGGCGCCAGCGTCACCTCGCTCACCAACAACAACACCGTCATCGCATCCGGCGGGCAGAGCACGGTTTCAGCGCAGAGCTACAATAATTCCATTTCCGTCAGCGGCAGCCAGTCAACCGTCCTCACCCAGGGAACCAGCGAGACCGTCACCTCCTCCGGCGCGGGCGACACCATTTCCGCCGCCACCGGCGCCGGGCTCAACGTAAGCCCCACGGCGCCCGCCTCGGTCGTCGTGCTCGCGGGCAGCTCCACGGTCAGCAGCGTGTATAATGACAGCTCATCGGTCATTGACATCATAAACCCGCCCTCCCCCATCACCATCAATGTCATGAGCAGCAACGCCACGGTAACTGCCAATGCCGGCGAGACCATAAACGACTCAGTCGGCGGCAATCATTTCTCCATTTCTGACGCCAGCATCGTCTACATCTCCGGCAACGACACCGTGCAGCTCGCCAACGGCGCCAACCTCTGGCAGGACAGCATCAGCGGCTCGGTCATCAATTTCGGCTCGAACGATCTCTATAACGGCATGACCGGCAAGTTCATGAACGCGCGGGACACGCTGGATGTAACCGGCAGGAACAATACCGGCATTCTCTACGCCGCCAACCAGGATACGCTGAACGAGAACGGCAGCGGCAACCTCTTCATCCTCGAAGCCGGCGGCGCCAGCACGCAAGGCGGCGTCATCAATGTTTCCGGCAATAACAGCTTCGTCGCGATGAGCGGCAACAACACCATCAACGGCGGCAATGGCGCGCAGATCGTCGTGCAGTCCAACAACAACATCATCACCGGCGCGAATGTGAGCCTCCAGCTCATGGGCAGCGGCAACCAGGTCAACCTCACCGGCTCCGACACGGTTTTTGGCAGCAGCCCCTACACCTACGCCACTGATTTCACCGCCGGCCAGACCACGCAAAACGCATTCACCGTGCAAAGCGGCATTTTTTCGCTCGGCGGCCTCGACAGTCTGGTGCAAACCCAGGGCACGGCGCAGATCACCCTGTCAGGCGGCAACGCCGTCACCCTCTCCGGCGCCAATGATACCGTGACCGCCGGCGACCAGGTCTATGGCGGCAACACCATTGTCAATAACGGCGCCAATAACGGCATCATCCTGCAGGAAACCAATTTCGCGGCGGATACCATCATCGCCAACGCCAGCACCTCGGTAACGCTCACTGACATTCCCGGCCTGCATATCGGCGGCACTACCGGCAACGCCACCGAAAAACTCACCTTCATCAGCGCCAGCGGCACCTCCAGCACCATCCTCGGTGGCGCCAGCAACGCCGCCATCACCATGGCCGGCGGCGCCAGCAGCGGCAACGCCGTCTATGGCGGGTTTGGCGGCAATAACAGCCTCAACGGCGGCAGCGGCGGGGCGGATCTGTTCGTCGCCGGCGGCAACAACGATATTCTCATCGGCGGTAGCGGCGGCAACAACACCCTCGTCTCCGCCGCGGGCAATGAGACCTTCTTCACCGCGGCCACCGGCACTGATCTCATCTCCATCACCGGGGGCGGCGGTGTCGATGTTCTGCAAGCCTTCAAGGGCAGTTTGCAGCTCGCCAGCAATCTCAGCATACAGGGTGAAACCACGGTCGGCGGGTCGCTCAACGTCACCCTCAATGACGGCACCCGCCTCATCTTCGCCGGGCTGACAAGCGTGACCCAGAACGGCACCCTCTTCACCCACTAACCCGCCCTGGCGCGCTTAAATATTAAAGTTTTTTGGGGTCTGGCCCTTTTTTGTAAAAAAGGGCCAGAATCTTGGGGCGCTTTTTACAAAAAGCGCCCCAAACCCCGCAAAAAATTTTTTTATAAGAGAAACGTGTAAAACACCCTACGCGCCTTCAAAGCCGCTCAGCACGTTCACCGCGTTGATCCCTATTTCCGCCACCGCGTAGCCGCCCTCCATCACGAACAGCACCGGCTTGCCAAGGCTTGCGATCCGCGCGCCCATTTGCGTGAAATGCTCATGCTCAAGCAGGAAGTGCGAAATCGGGTCGTCCTTGTAGGTATCCACCCCCAGCGAGACCACAACCGCATCCGCGCCATAAGCCGCGATCCGCCGCAGCCCCGCCTCCAAGGCAGCTGACCATTCCGGCCAAGCCGTACCCCAGCGCAACGGAAAGTTCAGGTTGAACCCCTCCCCCGCACCTTCGCCGGTCTCATCCTCCCAGCCCAGCAGATACGGATATTCCTGGTCCGGGTGCCCATGCAGAGAGACCAGCAGCACATCCTCGCGCCGGTAGAAAATCTGCTGCGTGCCGTTGCCGTGATGGTAGTCCACATCCAAAATCGCGACCCGCTTCGCCCCCTCATCCAGCAGTTTCTGCGCCGCGATGGCCGCATTGTTCAAAAAGCAATAGCCGCCATAATGGTCGGCCCCCGCATGGTGCCCGGGCGGGCGGCAGAGCGAAAACGCGCCCCGCTGCCCCGCCGCCAGCACCGCCACGCCGCTCAGCGCCACATCGACGGAGGATTTGATCGCCTGCCAGCTGGTTTTGGTAATCGGCGTGCCGCAATCAAAACTGTAATAGGCAAGCCGCCCGTCCAGCCCCGCCGGCACACGGTCCGCCCGCATCCCGCGTGACATCCAGGTATAAGGATACGCCGCCCCGCTACGCCCCAGCGCCTCCCACTCCGCCTGCGCGCTTTGCAGCAACGCCACCAGCCCGGGCGCATGCACGCGGGTAATCGCGCTCACCGGAAAAACCTCGGGCGCCCGTATCTCGCCCAGCCCAACCTCCCTCACCCGTTGCAGCACCAGCTCGGCGCGCTCCGGCTTTTCAAAGGCGGGCAGGAATTCACCAAAGATCAACTCGCCCGGACTCTGGTGCAACAGGTGGTCGGCGCTGAAAATTGTTATCATGGCCCGCATGGTAATGCCGGTTTCGCCCCGCGCGCAACCCGCGCCGCCGCTCAGTTCACCACCGCCGCCATCCGTGGTATGGTGGAGGCAAAACACCCAGGAGATGCGCCATGACAACATCGCTCGTGCTGACATTCCTTTCCCACGACAAGCCCGGCCTCGTGAGCGCCATTTCCGAGAAAATCGCCGCCGCCGAGGGCAGCTGGCTGGAAAGCCGCCTGGCGCGCCTGGCCGGAGAGTTCGCCGGCATCGTGCTCATCAGCGTGCCAGACTCCAACGCCCCCAGCCTCACCGCCGCCCTGCACGGCCTGGAGGAAGCGGGGCTGCGCATCACCGTGCAACGCACCACCGCAGCACCGCCTGAAACCAGCTACAGAACCCTGGACCTGGAGCTGCTCGGCCAGGACCGTCCGGGGATCGTGCGCGATGTCACCCACGCACTGAGCCAGCTCGGCGCCAATATCGAGGAATTCAGCAGCGGCATTGAAAGCGCCCCCTTCACCGGCGAGACCATGTTCCGCGCCGCCGCGCGCCTGCGCGTGCCCGCCAACGTCACCACCGAGGATGTGCAAAAAATCCTGGAACGGCTCACCGAGGAAATGATGGTCGACCTCATCTCCAGCGAGAACGAAGACGACTGACAGCCTACCCCCAGCCTTTGCTTCACCCGCACGGGTAGGCTAAAGAGGGCGCACAGCACCGCCTGACCAGCCGACGCCTTGAATTGTCTCCGTAGCTCAGCAGGATAGAGCACAGGATTCCTAATCCTGGGGCCGTGGGTTCGAATCCCGCCGGGGACGCCATTTTCAACCGCTCATCCGCCGCCACGGCGCCGGCTCGCGGCCTATGCCGCGGCCGTCACCAGCTTGCCCAGATAATCGTCATAATATTCCGTCTCTGGCGAGGTTCCCCAGGCTTCCTTGGTGTGCGCGAGCACCTGCAGCGCCTCCTCACCCTTGCCGCCGCGAATCAGCAGGCGGACCAGCGCCAGGCCGCCCATCTCGGTATCCGGAATAATCGCCCTGTCCTCGAGGCTGATTTCGCCACGGTCGATCATGCCGAAAATGGAATACAGAATAACATTGCGCCGGAACTGCCCGCTGGCGAGCATCCGCAGCGGCATCATTTCCACACCCCGCGCGATGATACCCAGCACCGCCTGAATCTTCTCCGCCTCAACAGACCGGTATTCCGCTTCGTTGAACAAACCGAGATCAGCCAAAGCCGCCGCCGGCCGGCAAAGCAGCCGCTGCGCCTTGATGAAGCTCTCCGTATTCTGTGAGACCTTCTGCGTCAGATCGTGCAGAATGCCTTTATAGCCGGGCGTCTGGCTGGCCATCAGCGCCGAGACGAAAGTGCCGCCCCTGGCAGCAGCGGTCGGATAATGGATGAACCGTTCCGGCATTTCCACAATCACGGCGTCAGGCTTGACCAGATCGACAAGAGCCGGATCAATCGCCGTGCCGTAACAGAATATCGTTTCACGGAAATCGCATCCATAAGCCGGAACGAGCCGCGTGGAAAAAGACGTGCCAAACGCCAAGCACCGGCCGGTTCCCCGCGGGTTCACGATAACGCTGGCGGACCCATGATTGAGCATGCCATTGGAGAAAATATTTTGCACACCCGATGTATAATTTTTTCGCTGCGCCATCTCTTTTTCTATCACCTGCCGGGGTGATCCGCTGCGCAGATCCCCAGCCTCGCGTGATGCCAGCGGCTCATAAAAATATTTGAACTTGCCAGTCCGGTTGAGCCGTGAGCGCAACGAGATATAGGTCTCGAACGCGGCCGTCTCCGTCCAGTGCGAATCATTGCCGCTATAAACGCAAACGCCCTTCGCCCGCAGGTTCCGGAGCTTTTGCAGCGGATAAACCGCCGCCGCGCCCAAAACCGGCAGCGCCTGCATCACCGGGCGATCCTCCGAGACCTTGATCTCATCAGGCAGAAGATCCTGGTAGACGACATGCGCCTCGGGCACCACCAGTAACAATTTTGAGCAAGTCAGCTGATTTAAAATCGCCGCGTTATGCCTCAAAACTTTCAACGCCGCAGCGGTAATTTTCACGTCGCCGGAAATATGCGCAATCAGGTCGTTGGAATCCGCTCCGCCGAGAAACAGAAAGTCATCCTTACCGATGACGGCCTTTTGTGATATTTCCATGACGAATCAAACTCCAGTATATTGAGCCAGCCCGGCCGGCCGCCCGTTCATCCAACACCGGCGGCAAACCCGCCCAGCGGTGCGCAGGAATAGCGGCATTTTCGGCAACAGGAAATAGCCTCGCCGCAATCGGTTTTCTCACGTGAAGTTTATCTGCGCACACATGAAGTTTATCCGCATACACGTAAAGTTTATCATCACAAACACGCGATAATATCGCAGCATAAATGATAAATGCTTAAATATATGCTGATTATTTTCGGATATTCCGATTTCCGCGCGTCGGCTTGCCGGCGGCCATGCGATAATTTATGTGCGCCCAAGTTCTAGTAAGGAATATTTATCTTTGAACCTCGAAGCTGGGATTGTTGCGGAAAGACACCAACTTTCCGTTGATCCCGATGCACAACTCGCCCATGCGGAACAGCTCTTCGCCGCCGGCGCGTTCGCCGAGGCGGAGCCGTGGTATCTCGCGGCCATAAAAACCAACCAGCGGCTCTTTCAGGCGCATGTGGGCGCGGCGCGCTGCGCGCGCAACCGTGGAGATCACGTCTCCTCCTTCCGGCGCTTCCAGGCCGCCATGCAGCTTTTCCCCCAGGCGCCTGGCGCCCATCTGGAATGCGCGGCGGACCTGCTGGCGCTGGGCTTGCTCGATGAGGCCGAAGCCTCCTACCGCGGCGTGCTGAACCTGGCGCCGGACAATGCGCAGGCCCATGCCGGGCTTGGCCATTGCGCGCGCCGGCATGGCGAGCATTTCGCCGCCCTCGCGCATTTTCAGGCCGCCGCCGCCCTCGCGCCCAACCTGCCCGTGCTCCAGCAGGAGATCGCCTCGGAGCAGCTCGCACTCGGCCAGCTGGATGCAGCCGAAGCCTCCTTCCGCGCGGTCATTCGCCAGCTGCCGGATCGTGCCGAGGCCCATGCCGGGCTCGGCCATTGCGCCCGCAGAAATGGCGACCAGGCCGCCGCCCTCACCCATTTTCAAACCGCCGTAGCGCACCTGCCCAACCAGCCCGGCCTGCGGCTGGAGGTGGCCGCCACCCTGCGTGAGCTTGGCCGCCTGGACGAGGCCCGCGCCACCTGCCATGACGTGCTGCGCACCGCCCCCGGCGAATTGCTGGCCCACCTCAACCTTGGCCAGATTGAGCGCGCCGCCGGCCACGCCGATGCCGCGCTGGCCGCCTTCAACAAGGCGCACGCGCTGAACCCAACCCATGGCGGCATTTTAACCGAGATGGCGCAGCAGGAACGGCTGCTGGGAAACGAAAAAAACTTCCTTAAATATATGGCGAAAGCATTAGAGCTGGACCCCGCGAACGTGACCACCCTGGTCTGCCATGCCGAGATGGCGATGGTCGCCAACGATATCCCGCTTGCCTATGAATATTATCAGCGCGCCGCCGCCGCGCAGCCGGCGGACCCCTCCTTCATGGCCAGCGCGTACGAGGCCCTGGCCCGGATGGGCCGTGTCGATGAAGCTCTGGCCGGCCTCGCCGCGCTTGAACAATCTCACGCGGGCGCATCCAACGTGCAAGCCAAGCGGATCAGCCTGCTGCGCCGGCACGGCTATTACCCTGAGGCCCTGCAACTCGCCCGGGACGCCACCTTCGGCACGCCACATTCCTTCACCCTGTGGGTCGAGCGGTTCCTGATCGAGAACACCCTGGGCGAGGCGGAGCATGTGGAAGCCTGCCTGCGCAGAATTCCCGCCTCCACGCCGCAGAATTTAGCGCTGCTGGAACGCCTGAAGGGCATGTGGGCCGAAAGCTGCTGGCGCCTGCAGGATGCCAGCATTCATTACCAAAAAGCGATATTTCATTTTCCGCGAGACGCCGCCGCCCATTACGATCTGGTGCGCACCAAACTGGCCCTGATGGAGCTTGACGGCGCCCTGGCCTATTTGCGCAAATTCGCCGCGCTGAGCGCGCCAGACCTGAAAACCCGCGGCAACGCCACGAATATCATGCAAAACCATTATGGCCAGCTGCTTGATGACTACCGGCTCGAGCACGAGCTGGCTGCAACCCTGGCCCAGCTGCAATTCGCGCCGCCCGCGGTCCGCGTTTCCGCCCTGCTTGATATCGTGCGTGACATTCCCGAAAGCACGGCCGCCGCCACCTGCCTGCTCATCGCCCTGCGCCAGGGCGGCTCCCTGCCCGGCCAGATCACGAGCCAAGGCCAGCCCATTCCCAAGATCATCATGCAATTCTGGGATTCCGGCGCGGCACCCGCCGATGTTGAGTGGATCATGCGCTCCTGGCCTGAACAAAACCCAAGGCATGAGCTGTATCGTTTTGACGAGGCAACAGCCGGCGCCTGGCTTTTGCAGCACCACCCCAAGCCCGTCGCCACCGCCTTTCAGCGCGCCGACGGCGCCACCCAAAAGGCCGATATTTTCCGCCTGGCCTGGCTCACCACCATGGGCGGCATATATGCTGACGCCGATGACCGCTGCCTGCGGCCGCTGGATGATTTCCTTCCCCAAG
>JAKBAQ010000117.1 GCA_021808985.1 Pseudomonadota bacterium | reverse complement strand
GCATCTGGAGGGGCCGTTTCTGGCCCCGGCGCGGCGCGGGGCGCATCCGGCGGAACATTTGCGCCTGCCGGACCAGGCGGCGCTGGATGAGCTGCTGGCCGCGCCGCTGATGCGCGAGGCGCTGCGGCTGATCACCCTGGCGCCGGAACTGCCGGGCGCGCTGGCGGCGATCAGCCGTCTGGCGGCGGCGGGGGTTGTGGTCTCGCTGGGGCATACCGACGCCACGGCGGCGCAGATGAGTGCCGGGGCGGATGCGGGCGCGCGCATGGTCACGCATGTGTTCAACGCGCAATCGCCGCTGCACCATCGCGCGCCGGGCGCGCCGGCGGTGGCGCTGAGCGACGCGCGGCTGTTCCCCTGCCTGATCGCCGATGGCGTGCATGTGGACCCGATGCTGCTGCAGCTGGCCTTCGCCGCCTGCCCGCGCGCCGTGGCGGTGAGCGACTCGATCCTCCTGGCCGGGCTGGAGCCGGGGGCGGTGCGGGAGTTTGGCGGCGCGCCGGCCCGGCTCGGCCCGCAGGGGGTGGGGCTGCGGGCGGATGGCACCATCGCCGGCGCGGGAATTACGCTCGATGAGGGCGTGCGGCGGCTGATCGCCTGCGGCGTGCCGCCCGAGACCGCGCTGGCCGCCGCCACCTCTCGCCCCGCCGAGGCGATGGGGCTGCAGGACCGTGGGCGGCTGGCACCCGGCCAGCGGGCGGACATCATTTGGTGGGGCGATGATTTTTCCGTGCAGCGGGTGTGGGCCGCCGGGGGCGAGCCCGCCATGCCAACCACGCCGCGCGGTACCGAGACGGCGCGGGCGGAACTGGCGGATTTCGACGAGCGGCCGACGCTGGATATCGTGCGGGCTTTTCTGGCGCAGGAGGCGGCGGCGCAAGCGGCGCTGAACGCGGTGGCCCCCGCCCTGGCCGCGCTGGCCGATGGCGTGGCGGCAAGGCTGCGGGCGGGCGGGCGGTTGTTTTATGCCGGGGCTGGCACCTCCGGGCGCCTTGGCCTGCTGGACGCGGTGGAATGCGGGCCGACCTTCGGCGTGCCGCCGGGGGTTATCGTGCCGCTGCTGGCGGGGGGTGAGCAGGCATTCATTCAGGCGGCGGAAGGGGCTGAGGACGACACGCAGGCCGCCGCCGCCGCGCTGGGCGCGCATGGCTTCACCGCCGCTGACGCGCTGGTCGGCATCGCCGCCTCCGGGGCCACGCCCTTCACCCTGGCGGCGGTGCGCCATGCGCGCGGGCTTGGCGCGCTCACCGGGGCGATTGTGAACAATCCCGCCTCTCCCCTGGCCGAGGCGGCGGAAATTGCCGTGCGCATCGCCTCCGGCCCGGAGATCATCGCCGGTTCCACCCGGCTCTCCGCCGGCACCACGCAGAAAATCGCCCTCAACATCCTCTCCTCCACGGTGATGCTGCGCCAGGGCAAGGTGTTCGGCCCCTATATGGTGGATATGCGCGCCACCAACGAAAAGCTGCGCCGCCGCGCCCTGCGCATGACCATGGATATCACCGGCGCCGATGAAGCCGCCGCGCGGCTTGCGCTCGCGCAATGCGATGACCATGTGAAAACAGCCGTGGTGATGCTGCTGCGCGCTCTGCCGGCGGCGGCGGCGGCGGAGCGGCTCGCAAGGGCAAAATCTTCTTTACGGCAGGCATTGAACACGGAAGAATAGGGCAGGAGGCGAGGCGTAGAATTGGCCAGCAAACTCATTACCTTAGCCAAGGCGGTTGATGATTTCATCATAGACCGCGCGTTGCAGCCCGGCGTTAATCTGGTGGGGCGGGTGTTCGCCGTCCCGCTTTATACGGTTGCGCGGGTCTGCACGGTGCTTGGCGCGGGGGTGGGGGTGGTCTGGGTCCACCGGTTCGACACATTCCCCAGCGCCGATTTCTACCAGGATTCGCTGTGCCTGGGCATCATGGTCATCGCCACTTTCCTGCAGATCCGCACGCATGAGGCGCGCGAGCCGAAGCAGCAGGCGTTCATGCCCGCCGCCCGGGTTACCGGGCTGCTGTGGCGCACGCTCTGGCTGGTTGATCTGGCGGCGTTTCCCTTCCAGCTCCCGGTTGAAGGCCGCACGCAGCTGGCGCTCAACTTTGCCTGGACCCTGCTCGTCGTCCTGCCATACTGGATCATCTGCTGCCGCCGCCCGCCGCCGCCGGTGGAGCGCCGCGCCATGGTCTTCGCGCCCGTTCCCATCACGCTGAGATAATTTGCGGCGCGGCGAATCGGTGGATTATGGTTTGGTCCCGGTCAGCCATGAAGGATCAGCCCCGTGAAGCCGCCTGAAACGATGAAAAAACTGCCCCTGGATCGGATATCCAGGCTCAACGATCAGATCGCCATCCGCTCCAACCAGATTTTCGCCACCATGGGGTTTTTCTGGTTTTGCCTGGTGTTTTCGTTGCTGCCGCTGAAATGGCCGGCCATCATGCCCTTCGTGCAATATGCCAGCTCCGGCGTGCTGCAGCTCGTGGCCCTGCCGCTGCTGGGGGTGGGCACCATCCTGGCCGCGCGCTCCTCGGACAAGCTGGCCAAGGAGCAGCACGACGCGGTGATGGAAACCGTGCAGGACATGCAGATTTTAATGGCCGAGCTGCACCAGCTGCACCTGGAGCTGCACGCCAAGGTGGATGAGGCATTGGCCGACGGCGAGCCTGAGGCGGCGCAGCCGGGCTGAGCCGCCTCTCAAGCTATGAAGCCGAATCTCCCGCCCCTCGCTGCGCATGCGCGAGGGAGGAGATTTTAACCCGCGGCCTTTGCCGCGCGGCGGTGGCGGGTGAGGACGAACTCGGTATAGCCGTTGGGCTGGTTGCGGCCCTCGAACACCAGCGCGCAGGCGGCGGCGAAGGCCGGGCCGTCATAGCCTGGGGCGAGCGGGGTGTAGGCCGGGTCGCCGGCGTTCTGTTTGTCCACCACCAGGGCCATGCGCTTGAGGGTCTCCATCACCTGCTCCCTGCTGGCGATGCCGTGGTGCAGCCAGTTGGCGATATGCTGGGAGGAGATGCGCAGCGTCGCGCGGTCTTCCATCAGCCCCACATCGTGAATGTCGGGCACCTTGGAGCAGCCCACCCCCTGGTCCACCCAGCGCACCACGTAGCCGAGCAGCCCCTGCGCGTTATTGTCCAGCTCCTGCTGCACCTCGGTGGGGTTCCAGTTCGGCCGGTCGGCCAGCGGGATGGTCAGCAGGTCTTCCAGTTTGGCGGGCGGGCGGGATTTCAGCTCCTCCTGGCGGGCGAACACGTCCACCGCATGGTAGTGCAGCGCGTGCAGCGTGGCGGCGGTGGGTGAGGGCACCCAGGCGGTGTTGGCGCCCGCGCGCGGGTGGGCGATCTTCTGTTCCAGCATCGCCGCCATCTGGTCAGGTGCTGCCCACATGCCCTTGCCGATCTGCGCGCGCCCCTGCAAGCCGCACTCCAAGCCGAAGTCCACATTGCGGTCTTCGTAGGATTTGATCCAGGGCTGGTTCTTGATATCGCCCTTGCGCAGGAACGCCCCGGCCTCGAAGGAGGTGTGGATTTCATCGCCCGTGCGGTCAAGAAAGCCGGTGTTGATGAACACCACGCGCGATTTGGCCGCCGCGATGCACGCCTTCAGATTGGCGCTGGTGCGGCGCTCCTCGTCCATGATGCCCATTTTCAGCGTGTTGGCGGGCAGGCCGAGCAGCTCTTCCACCGCGCCGAACAGCGCCACCGCGTTGGCCACCTCCTCCGGCCCGTGCAGCTTGGGCTTGACGATGTAAACCGAGCCGGCGCGCGAGTTGCGGCGGCTCTTCAGGTCGTGCATGGCGATCAGCGAGGTGATCACCGCGTCGATCACGGTTTCGGGAACCTCGTTGCCCTGTGCATCGAGTATCGCATCGCTGAGCATGTGATGGCCGACATTGCGCACCAGCATCAGCGAGCGGCCATGCAGGGCGAGGGTGCCGCCATCCGGCGTGGTGTATACGCGGTCCTGGTTCAGCTTGCGCTCAAAAACCTTGCCGCCTTTCTCCACCGGGGCGCTCAGCGTGCCCTGCATCAGCCCCAGCCAGTTGCGGTACACATCCACCTTGTCCCGCGCATCCACCGCGGCCACGCTGTCCTCGCAATCCATGATGGTGCTGATCGCCGATTCCATGATGATGTCGGCGATGCCGGCGGCGTCATCGCGGCCGATGGCGTTCTGCGGGTTGATCACCAGCTCCGCGTGCAGATTGTGGTTCTTGAGCAGCACACCCTTGGGCTGGCCGGGCTCGCCGGTGTAGCCCGCGAACTGCGCGCCCTCCCGCAGCCCCACCTCGCCGCTGGGCAGCACCACGGCCAGGTGCCCATGGCGCACGCGGTAGGCCCGCGCGTCGGCATGGCTGCCGTCAGCCAGGGGGAAATGCGCATCGAGAAAAGCGCGGCCGCGCGCCACCACCAGGGCCGCGCGGGCCTTGTTCAGCCCCCCGGCGGATCTGGCGGCGCCATCGGTCTCGGGGATCGCATCGGTGCCGTAGAGCGCGTCATAAAGGCTGCCCCAGCGCGCGTTGGCGGCGTTCAGCGCGTAGCGGGCGTTGCTCACCGGCACCACCAGCTGCGGCCCGGCGATGGTGGCGATCTCGGCATCCACCCGGTCCGTATCCACGCTGAAGGGGGCCGGCTCGGGCAGCAGATAGCCGATCTCACGCAAAAATGCCTGATACGCGGCGGCATCGCGCGGCTGGCCCTTGCGCGCCAGGTGCCAGGCATCAATTTTCGCCTGCAGCGCGTCGCGCTTGGCCAGCAGTGCGGCGTTGGTGGCCGAGAATGCCGCGAGCAGGGCCGCGAAGCCAGCCCAGAACGCGCCAGGCTCCACCCCGGTGCCGGGCAGCGCCTCGTTCACCACGAAATCATACAGAACAGTGGCGGGCTGGATACCGTTGATCGGGGTGCGGGCGTCGGACATTTGGCGGGCTCCTAAACGTGGCTTTCCTATGTCTGATGCCGCAAGGAGATATCTGAAGGCAAGGGGGCGCGAATTTGGCACATACCCCGCCGCGCGGTAGTTTCGCCGTGCAATCAGGGGGCTTGGCATGCGCTATGTGGCGGCGTTTCGGACCTATACATGGGATGAGGGGGTTGCCGAGCTGGCGCGCCGGTTTTTTGCCGCCACCCCCGCCGCCCGCCAGGTGGTGCTGGCCGATGAGACGCGCGGCCCGCTCGGCATCACGGGCTATGAGGTGGTCTCCCACACCGAGGATACCTCAAACCTCGGCCTGCTGGTGTATCCGGCGGGGAACTCGCTCTGGTACAATGTCGATTACGGCCTCTACATCCTGCGCGCCGCCTTGCCGGGCTATGATTATTACCTCACCTCGGAGTCCGACCTCGCGGTGAACACCCCGCTGGATGCGGTGGTGCGCGAGGCGGCAGCGCGCCAGAGGGATATCGTGGCGCATTGGATGGGCCCGGCGACGCCGGACTGGGAATGGTCCGCCACCGCCGCCGGGATGTTCGAGCATTCCATGTGCTCGCTGCTCTTCTTCATGCTCCTCTCGGCCCGCGCGATCGACCTGCTGTTCCACATGCGCCGCGCCCTGACTCTGGAATTCCAGGCCGGCCGGCTGGCAACCTGGCCGTTCTGCGAGATTTTCGTCCCCAGCCTGCTGCGCCAGGCGCGCATGAACTTCGCGGAGATCGGCGAATATGTGGCGGATACGCAAAACCTGCGCCTGCGCCCGCGCCTTTTGCTGAGCGAGGCGGCCGCCAACCGCCCCGGCTCGCTGGCGCATTCAGTGCTGGCCCGCCCCACTTATATAAGAGCCGTCATCAAGGAGCATCCGCCGCGCGACTGGTTTGCCCCCGCCAGCCCCCTGCGCCACGCCCTGCGGGAGATTGATCTGGCCGAATACGCGCCGGCGCTATGCGCGGCCTTCGCCCAGGCGGGCGACGAGGCGGGGCTGGCGCGCTTCAGGCAAGCCGCTCAGAGCGCGCCGCCCGGATGGGTCATGGCGCCGAACACCTCGATCTGATCGAGATGCAGATAGTCGGGCCCCAGCAGCGTGACGCGCACAAAGCGCGCCCAGGCGGTGCCGGGGCCAGCCCAGATGAAGGGGGCGCCTGCAACGCCGCCGACCACCTTGTCATCCTCCTTGCGCGCGACCTCGGCCCATGAGTCGCCGTCGATCGAGACGCCGAGGCTGAAATTCCGGAACCGGGGGGCCGTGTGGTCGTTGGTATTGTAGATGTGGATTTCGCGGATCGTGGCGAACCCGCCAAGGTCTACCTGCCACCAGGGGGTATCCTCAAAATCGGTGTGGAATTTGCGCACGCCGTCAATCATGCCGCCGGTAGCGCCGCCTCTGGTGGCTGCTTTGACGAGGAATTCGGGGTCGGCGAGGTAGGAGCTTTGGCTGGTTGGCTTGCCGCGGGAGAGCAATTGGCCGCGCTGTTGGGCCAGTACGTCGTTCGCGGCGGCGCCAGCGAGCAGGGCTTGCCAGAAATCAGCCAGCCGGCGGTCCTCGATGGCATTCAGGCTGTTGATGAAGCCGCGTAAACCTGGCTCATCTGCGGCCAACTCGCCCCAGATTTTCTCGCCGGCGAAATTGCCCTTCAGGCCGCGCGCCACACGGTCTGTAAAGGCCCGTTCGGAGCGGAAGGCGTAATGGTGGATCATGGCGGTGGCGAAAAGTTTTTCCTGCCGGGGTGGATGGCGGACGAATGCCGCCGCACCGGTGGGAAAATCGCCATAATAACCGCTCATGTCCTCGCCCAGCACATTCACTGATCGGATCGGCCGGGCGAGATATTCATCCAGCCGGTGGACAAAGGAGTTGTCCAGGCATTTTTGGAAAAGCTGCGGATCGTTGAAGACTGTGCTGCGCGCTACATATTTTGTGAAAGGGTGCGCCAGGGCTTCGCGGCGCGTGTAGGATTCCAGCACCGAGCCTGCCGGGGGCGTCATATGCCCGTTGGGGCCAAAAAACACCCAGTTGAACAGCACGCAATCAGCCATCGGCTCAAATGGCGCCATGAATTGCGCGATGGTTTGCCCCGGCGGCAGGCGGATGAATTCGTCGAGGTCAAGAAAGCTGATCCATTCTGCGGCGTGCTGGTCGTGCGCCAGAAAGTGCAGCATCATATTACGATGTTGCCCCTGGTCGGGATAAAACCGAAAGGTGACGAAGGGTGCCGGGCCCTGGGTGAAGGGCAATACTGCCTCATAGAGCGCGCGCGGATCGTCGTCGTTACAGTAGAGATAGACATGCTCGAAGCCGATGGCACGGTGGTAGTTCAGCCACTCCACGCTGTAGGGCGTCTCCCAGCGGGCGCAGGCGGCGATTACAAATCGATATTTGAACCTCATCAACCCCGCCACCCTCTTGTATCCGCCGCATTTTGCCCGAGGCGGCTTCCCGGCGCCAGCCTCGCGTTCCACGCAGGGCAGGCACCAACCCCCTTGCGGATGCGCGGTATTTCCGCCATCAACGATCGCAGGTGTTCGACTAAGAGCGGATTTTGGCCTCTTCTGGCCGTTTCCGCCACCCGAACCCTGAGGAATACCCACATGGCCTGGCGCGCAAGCCCGGCCTGCGAGATCAAGGACCGATGACCGCTCTGCCGACCGACTTTAAATTTTTCCGTTCGGATATGGCGTGGCTCCGGTCTGCACCCCTTAACTTACATCAAAATCGCGGCGCTGCGGCTTTAAGAGCAAAAACAGGCTCCTGGCTGCCCGCGGATGCCGCGTATCGGAGCTTCAATCTATATGACCAAAAAAATGTTAATCGACGCCAGCCACGCGGAAGAGACGCGCGTGGTGGTGCTGGACGGCAACCGGCTTGAGGATTTTGACGTTGAGACCGCCAGCCGCAAGCAGATAAAAGGCAATATCTACCTCGCCAAGGTTATCCGGGTGGAACCCAGCCTGCAGGCGGCCTTCGTGGAATATGGCGGCAACCGCCACGGTTTTCTCGCCTTTGGCGAAATTCACCCCGATTATTACCAGATCCCGGTGGCCGACCGTAACCGCCTGCTGGCCCTGCAAGCCGAGGATGAGCGCGAGGAAGCCCGCGCCGCCGAGGCGCGTGAAGCGGCGCAGGCCGCCGAGGCCTTGGCCGAAGCCGCCCTGGACGAAGCCCTGGCGGATGAACCCGATTCCGGCGCCGCGCAGGCGCTGAGCATCACGCCGATTGACATCATCTCCGCCCCGCCGCCCGATGAGACCGGCGAGGCCTTGGACGAAACCCCGGCCGAAGCGGCGGTTGAGTTCGCCGCCGAACCAGCCGAAGCCACCGCCGAAGCCAGCGCCGGCGAGGGCGTTGATGAGGGCGCCGAGGGCGCGGCCGAACCGGCTAACGGCCATGATGCCGACGAATCCCCCGCCGCCCCGCCGCCGGAAAACCTGGGCGGCGACGGCGACGATGCCGCCGAGGCGCGTGAGCGCCGCCAGCGCCAGCGCTTTTTGCGCAACTATAAAATTCAGGACGTCATCCACCGCCGCCAGATCATGCTGATCCAGGTGGTGAAG
>JAKBAQ010000116.1 GCA_021808985.1 Pseudomonadota bacterium | reverse complement strand
GCCAGGCAGACCAGCTCCTCCAGCTCCTGAAACAGCTCGCTGTGGCTCTGCCCCGGATTCAGGCGCTCCATATGGACGAAGAGAGAAAATTTCATGTCTTGGACTCCGTGCGCTTCAGTGTTTCATTAGCCGTTGGCGCGTCATTGCGCGGCCTGCGTCAGGCAAAGCGGGGTGAGAAAGCGGTCAAGCGCCGCATTCACCGCGCCCGGCGATGTCAGGCTCATCATATGCCGTTCGCCGGGCAGCGCCACGGCGCTGCCAAGCGGCGCCTCGCGCGCCATCTGGCGCGACATTTCAGGTGAGGAATTATGGTCCTCCTCGCCGGTCAGGAACAAAGCCGGCATGGCCAGCTCCCGCAGCCGCCCCGCATGGGCGCCATCGGCGCTGGCGAACAGCCCATAGGCCCGGGCATAGCCCACCGCATCCACCGCCGCCAGCGATGCCCCCACCCACGCCGTGTTCTCCAGCTGCGCCGGCGGCACCGGCGCGCCAAACCAGCGGTCCAGCGCGGCCTGCCGCCACGCCATGTCGGCAACGCCGCCGCCATGCAGCAGCGCCGCGCGCTGCACCACGGCCTCGCGCTGTGCCGGCGTGCGGCAATAAACCGCATTCATCGCCACCACCGCCCCCACCCGGTCAGGATGGCTGAGCGCGAACTCCAGCGCGATCAGCGCCCCCATTGAATGTCCCGCCACGCACACCTGAAAAATCCCCAGCCCATCCAGCAGCTCGCGCAACTGGTTGCTGTAATCGCGCAGCGTCGGGCGCTCCGGCGGCAAGGGGCTGCCGCCATGGCCCAGCGTGTCATAGGCCAGCACATCCCACCGCCCCGTGAAGGCCGCCAGCTGCGGCGCCCAGAACCCGGCATGCATCCCAACGCCATGGATCAGCACCAGCACCGGGCCGTTTCCCGTCCGGTAATAGCTGGTGCCGTTCACCCGGCCGAGCTTGAACCCATCAAGCATTCAAATCGCCCAGTTCAGCCAGATCCTTGTACCGGTCGCCGATGCGGTGGTGCGGCCGCCCGCCGATGGAAGCCCCCAGCGCCACCAATATCTCATCGGCCGCCGGCGCGTCATCGATGCTGAACTGCACCGTCAGATAATGCGAGCGCATGCCCTCATCATGCTTGTGCATCAGCGGAATCTGGATCGAGGCACCCGGCCCGCCGCGCGTATTGGTGAAGGCGAGGTAAGACTTCGCCCCCACCGCGCGGCGGTAATGGTTGCCAAAGCGCAGCGTATGGATCAGCGCCGAGGCATGCTCAACCTCGCCCGCCGTGCCAACGATGGCGCTCTTGCCATACCCCTCCACGGCCTCGCCGCCGCCGCACAGGCGCAGAATCTCCGCGGTCAGCAGCGCCCCCAGCTGCGGCGCCACCTCCCGTATCTCCGGCCCCAGATCCTCAACGAACCCCCGCCCCGCCCAGGGATTGGCGAGCACGGCCGCAACCCCGAACAAGCGGAACGGCGCCGCCGCCGGCCGGCCGCCCTCGCTGTGCACATCCTCGGTATAGGTGACGATTTTCCTTAAATTGAGGGACACGCCCAAGCTCCTATTTTATCTTCTAATGTTATGGTATACCATAATCCCGTGGTCATCGGGATGTAAAGCCAAAAAAATGACCAGCAGTGATATTTGTTGATTTTGGATTATACGGCACCGAACAAAGGGAGGTAAAACCGGGTATGGACAACAACACAGAGGCCCTGCTCGTCGACCGCTCGGCCAAAACCCTGCGCCAGCTGGCATTGGAGAAGCTGCGCACCGCCATCCTGGAGCTCAAATTCCAGCCCGGCGAGCGCCTGGTGGAGCGCTCCCTGTGCGAGCGCCTGGGCGTCAGCCGCAGCGTGGTGCGCGAGGTCCTGCGCCACCTCGAATCCGAGGGCCTCGTCGAAGGCATCCCCGGCCACGGCCCCGCCGTCGCCCGGCCAGACCCCGGCAAAATCACCCAGATCTACGAGCTGCGTTCGATTCTCGAAGCCATGGCCGCGCAATACTGCGCCGCCCAGGCCACCCCGGCTGACATCACCCGCATGCGCCACGCCCTCGCCGCCGTACGCGCCGGCTACGCCGCCAGCGATTACGCCGCCGTCCTCGCCGCCACCACGTTATTTTATGAAACCATGTTCCTCGCCGCCGGCCGCGATGTCGCCTGGGATGTCGTCACCTCCCTCAACGGGCGCATCACCCATCTGCGCGCCACCACCATCGCCACCCCCGGCCGCGACAAGGACGGCGCCGCCGAAATGCAGGCGATCCTCGACGCCATCGAAGCCCATGACGGCGCCGCCGCCCACGCCGCCTCGGCCGCGCACCTGCACAACGCCCTGCAGCTCGCCCTGGTCCAGGCCCGCAAGCGCGGCTGAGCGGGCGGCCTACCGGTTCATCAGCACCGGCAGCGTCGCGTTCTCCAGCACATGCCGCGTCACCCCGCCCAGAATCAGCTGCCGCAGGCGCGAGGTCGTGGAATAAGCCCCCATGGCCATCATATCCGCGCCAAACGCCGCCGCCGCCGCCAGCAGCGCCGCCCCCACCACCCGGTTGCGCGGATAAAATTCCTGTATCTCCGCGCTCACCCCATGGTGGGAGATATATTCCGCCACCTCCGCCGCGCTCGGGCCGGGGCGGAAATAATCCGGCGAGTGCAGAATGCACACCGCCTCCGCCTGCCGCACGAAGGGCATCGCCGAGGCCAGCGCCGAGGCCGCGAAGGCCGTCCCGTTCCAGGCGATGGCGATACGCCTGCCAATGCTCTGCGGCGCCACCACCGGCGCCAGCAGCACCGGGCGGCCGGAGTCGAATATCACCGCATGCAGCGCATCCGCCGCCGCCACATCCTCCCCCGCCAGCGGGTGCGGCACAATCGTCAGGTCAGAGAGCCGCGCCCGGTGCGCCACCACCTGGTCCTCGCGCCCCACCATGGTGGTGAAGCTGGCGCTGGGCTCATTGCGTCCGGGCAGCGCATCGCCCACGCTCACCACCAGCTCCTCGGTCGCGGCATGGAACAATTCGCGCAACCCCGCCGCCCGCGAGCCGCTCTCGCGCTCGGTGGCGCTCATCATCTCCTCAATCATCGCCCCCGAGAGTCCCTCCCCCGCGATCGGCACGATCTCGCGGGAATCCGCGCGGACATAGAGCACCTCCAGATGCGCGTTCCACATCCTGGCCAGCATCAGCCCCGCATGCAGCGCCGCCTCCGCCGAGGCCGAGCTGCTGACCGGAAGCAGGAATTTGCGAACCGACATTGAAGCCTCCTGGGATAGTTAGTTCTGTTTATATACTATTTTTCAGTCAACGGCCAGAAATGCGATATCGCGCGGCCGGTGCGTCAGATGTTCTCCCCCATCCACGGTGATCACCGTCCCGGTCAGCGAGGGTGTTTGCAAAACAAACAGCGCCGCCCGCGCGATATCCTCCGGCGAGGCCCCCCGGCGCAGCGGATTCTCCCGCCACGCCCGCTCGAACTTCTCGGCTGACTGCTTGGGCCCCGGCAGCGTCAGCCCCGGCGCGATGCCGCAAACCCTGATATCCGGCGCCAGGCTCAGCGCCATCATCTCGTTGGCCGCCGCCAGCGCCGCCTTGCTCAGCGTGTAGGAGAAAAAATCCGGGTTCAGATTGCTCAGCTTCTGGTCGAGCATGTTGATGATCACGCCGCCCCGCGGCCGCTGCGCCGCGAAGGCCTGCGCCAGCAGCACCGGCGCGATCAGGTTCGGCCCCATATGCGCCGCCACCTGCGCGGCCGAGGTGCTGCCCACCGTATCGAACACGAACCGCGAGGCATTGTTGATCAGCCCGCCAAGCGGCCCGGCCTCGGCGATCAGCCGCGCCGGCACCTGCGGGTCCGCAAGGTCGCCCAGCAGCACCCGCGCGCCCAGCTCCGCCGCCAGGGCGTCAGCCTCGCGCCCGGAGCTGTGGGCGTGGATGATCACTGAATACCCGGCCCCCACCAGCGCCCTTGCCATCGCGGCGCCCAATCGTTTCGCGCCGCCGGTAATTAAAATCGGATTCATGAACATGTGTATATTTAGCCTGAACGCGCGCTACAACATGTCCCGCAGCCGGAAATAGGTGGTCGCCAGCAGCAATGCCGGCATCCGCAGCGCCCGCCCGCCGGGAAAGCGCGCATGCGGTATCGCCGCGAACACATCAAAGCGCTCCGCCTGCCCGGCGATCGCCTCGGCCACCAGCTTGCCCGCAAGCCCCGTCAGCGCCACCCCATGGCCCGAAAACCCCTGGCAGAACAATATGTTATCCGCCAACCGCCCAAAATGCGGCGCCCGGCTTTGGGTAATATCCACATTTCCGCCCCACAAATATTCCACCCGCGCCCCCGCCAGCTGCGGAAACACCCGCAGCGCGCGCCGCAGCATCGCATGTTTCAGCGATGGCGGCGGCAGCGTGGAATACGAGACCCGCCCGCCAAAGAGCATCCGCCCATCGGCCGAGCGGCGGAAATAATCGAGCACGAAGTTCAAATCCGCCACCGCCTCGTTGCCGGGAATAAGCCCCGGCACGTCCGCGCGCGGCTCGGTGGCCATGATATATGTCCCCACCGGCATGATATAGCCGGCCAACGGGCGCATCAGATCGCCCAGATACGCCCCCCCGGCGGTGAGCAGAAACCCCGCTGAAACCACTCCGCGCGGCGTATGCACCCGCACCGTGCGGCCCGGCTCCACCCGGCTCACCCGCGTGCGCGAGAACAATTGCGCCCCCGCCGCCCGCGCCGCCGCCGCCAGCCCCAGAGTATAGTTCAGCGGATGAATATGGCCTGAAACCTCATCCTCCAACGCCGCCAGATATTTCGGGCTGTCCAGGCGCGCGCGCAAATCCGCCCCGCGCAGCAGCCGCCCCACCGGCGCGCCCAGCTCGGCCAGCTCCTCTTGCGTCTCCTCCAGCTCGCGCACCTGCCGCGGCTTAATCGCCGCATGCAGATAGCCCCGCACCGGGTCGCACGGAATCGCGAACCGGCTGATCTGCCCATGCAGCAGATCAACCCCCTCCATTGACATATCCCAAAGCCGCCGCGCCCGCTGCGCGCCCACCAGCGCCTTTATCTTGCCCTGCCCGGCGGCGAAGCCCGGCAACGCCTGCCCGCCATTGCGCCCCGAGGCGCCCCAGCCGATATGCTCGGCCTCCAGCAGCGCCACCTTGTAGCCCCGCTCCGCCAGATGCAGCGCCGCCGAAACCCCGGTAATCCCGCCTCCGATAATGGCCACATCAGCCGCCAGATCCCCCTCCAGCGGGCCGGTGCTCAGCTCAACGCGCTTCGTCGCCTCATAATAATTGCCAAGGGTCATCGCCGGTCCCACACCTGCCTGAAATGAACTGTCTCCCGCCGATACTGTTCTCCCCGCGCCGCCAGGGCAATACACCCCTGGCCGGCCCGGCATTTGGTTGTTTTTTCGTAACGTATCTCCACAAATTGGGGTGCAAGCGAAAAATTCATCATAACTAACAATGTGTTATATAAAAACCGCGCCCCGCGCTCCACGTGGAGCATCGCCGCCCGGCGCTGGCCTTCCGCCCAAGGCTGGGCTAGCCTGCCCGCCGCGGCTCATCACAATCATGGGATGGCAATGACAACTGATATTTGGGACAAAACGGTTGATCTGCTGATCGTGGGCAGCGGCGCGGGGGCCTTCCCCGCCGCGCTCCTCGCCAAGGATCATGGGCTGGAGCCCCTGATCCTCGAAAAATGCGACAAAATCGGCGGCACCACCGCCATTTCCGGCGGCGTGCTGTGGATTCCGCGCAACCACCTGATGGCGCGCGAGGGCATCGCCGACTCCATGGAGCGCGCCCGGCAATATCTCGACTCCGCAATCCGCCACGCCGGCCCCGCCACCACCCCCGCCCGCCGCGAGGCCTTTCTGCGCCACGGCTTTGAGGCCATCGAATATCTCGAACGCAAGGGCATGAAGCTGAAACGCCCAAAGCTCTGGCCCGATTATCACAGCGACCTTCCAGGTGCCGAGCAAACCAGCCGCTCTCTGCTCGCCGAACTGTTCGACCTCAATGAGCTCGGCCCCTGGAAGGCGAAGCTCGCCCTCTCCACAATGCCGCCCATGCGCTTCACCATGGACGAGTTCAGCAGCCTCATCCTGGTCAAGCGCCTGTGGTCGGCGCGCCTTGCCGCCGCGCGCCTCGCGCTGCGCACGCTGCGGATGAAATTCACCGGCCAGGACCTGCGCGGCGGCGGCGCCGCCTGGCAGGGGCGGATGCTGCAAATCGCCGTGCGGGAGAACATCCCGATCTGGACGGAATCGCCCGTCACCCGGCTCCTCACCGACCAGGGCCGCGTCGTCGGCGCCGAGGTGACGCATCAGGGCCGTGTCATCCGCATCCAGGCGCGGCGCGGCGTTCTGCTCAATTCCGGCGGTTTCGCCCGCAACGCGGCGATGCGGATGCACTATGGCCGCCAGCCCGCCTACCCGCGCAACACCAATGCCGGCCCGGGCGACACGGGGGAGATGATCGAGGCGGGCATCAGCCTCGGCGCGGCGGTGGATTGCATGGACGAAGCCCTCTGGGGCGTCTCCTCGCTTGGCCCGGACGAGCAATTGCCCCCCGGCGCGCCGCTGCCCTTCGGCCACCATTTTGACATCAGCCTCCCGCACGCCATCCTGGTCGACCAGAACGGCAGGCGCTTCACCAACGAGGCCGCCTCCTACATGGAGGTTGGGCAAAACCTGTACCGGCGCCATGCGGAAACCGGCAAGGGCATCCCGGCCTGGGCGATTATCGAAAGCCGCCACCGCGAGCGCTATTTATGGGGTGGGGTGGCCGGCAAAACCCCCAAAAGCTGGCTCAGCAGCGGCTATATGAAAAAATCCGCGACCCTGGACGGCCTGGCGCGGGAATGCGGCATAGACCCGGCGGGCCTGCGCGCCACCATCAACCGCTTCAACGGCTTCTGCCGCGATGGCGTGGATGCCGACTTCGCGCGCGGGGCCAAGGCTTTTGACAACAGCCACGGCGACCCCACGGTGAGGCCCAACCCCAATCTCGGCGCCATCGAGACGCCGCCCTTCTACGCCGCCGCCATTTACCCCGGCGATGTGAGCACCTGGGGCGGGCTGGTGAGCGATGAGCATGCCCGCGTGCTGCGCGCCGATGGCAGCGCCATAGAGGGGCTTTACGCCACCGGCACGGCCACCGCCTCGGTGTGCGGGCGCACCTATCCGGGGGCGGGTGCTTCCATCGGCCCGGCGCTCACCTTCGGCTACATCGCCGCGCTGCACATCGCCGCGGGTTAGTTAGGGGCGTAGACCAGGAGCTTCAGGCTGCCGGGGGTGAAGCTATAGTCCGGCGGGCCGTCCGGCTGCTTGGGCGGGCCGGCGGATGCCACCTTCGCGGTGACCAGGAAAATCCGCCCGGTTGCGGCATCAACCGCCAGGGTGCGCGCGCCCGGCGCGGTTTGCACCGCCGGCAGGGTTACAAATTTCGTTGGCGAGACCTCGGAGATTACGGAGAGCGTACCGTCACGGTTGCTGGAGAAGGCGCGTTCGCGCACGGGGTCGAAGGCGGCGGAGTCGGTTCCCTTGCCGATCGGCAGGCTGGCCAGGAGCGCGCCGGTTTCGCCGTTCACCACTGACATGACCGCATTGGCGCAGGAGGCGAACAGGATGTGGTGCGCCCTGTCGATCGCGAGGCCGACCGGCCCCACGCAGCCGGGCAGCGGCCAGCGGGCGGTGATGGTGTCGGTTTTGGTGCTGATGCGCACCATCTCGTTCTTGTCCTTGAGGTTGATGTAGAGCGCGCCGGCCTGGTCGCTCGCCTGGGATTCCGGCGAGCCGCCGAGCGCGATGGTGGCGCGCGGCTTGTCAGTGGCGGGGTTTAGCGCCAGCACGGCGTGGGCGTCGCCGCCGACGGTGAAGACCTGCTGGCTCGGCCGGTCAAACACCATGCCGTCGGCATCCTGCAGGGCGGGGATGGTTTTGCGCACCGCCAGGGTTTTGAGGCTGAAAATGCTGATGGTACGGGTTTGGCTGCTGTCGGCGAAGCCGAGGCTGGCGGCGGTGTCGATCGCCACGCCGTGGCTGCCGGCGAGGCCCCTGACATGGCCGATGACATGGCCGCTGGCGGCGCTCACCACGGTCAGCTCCGTGCCGTGCGAGATGTAGACACGGTTCGAGGGCGTATCAAAATGCAGATAGTCCCATTTGATGCCGCCGCCAAGCGGCACGGTTTGCACCAGATGATAAAGCGGCGCGGCCGAGGCGGCCGGGGTGGCGGCGGCCAGGGCCAGCGCGCAGGCGAGGGCCGAGAGGAATCGTATTTTCATGCCCTGCCCTTAAGCGGTGGCCTCGCGCGCTGCAAATGACGTTTTGAAGGCAGCCGCCCGCGGCCTGATATGTTGACTTAAGAGACTGCTTTAAACGTTTTCTCTTATAAAAAATTGAAATTATTAAAAATTTTTGCGGGGTTTGGGGAGCTTTTTATAAAAAGCTCCCCAAGATTCTGGCCCTTTTTTGCAAAAAAGGGCCAGACCCCAAAAAACTTTTGAGAATTATCCTTAATGT
>JAKBAQ010000115.1 GCA_021808985.1 Pseudomonadota bacterium | reverse complement strand
GGTCGCCATTGCCCTCATTGGTGACGATGACGCTGGTGCCGCTCTCGGCGATGAGGAAGTTGGCGCCGGTGATGCCGGCGTCGGCGGTGAGGAATTTTTCGCGCAATTTGCCGCGCGCCTCGGTGAGAAGGTCCCGGCGTTCCCGGAAAACACGATCCGCCGGAAGGTCAGCATGGGATTTGCGGAAACTTTCCTCCCAGTCCTCGCGGTTGAGGTGGAAGGCGGGGGCGATGATGTGGCTGGGGGATTCGCCGCGCAGTTGCAGGATGTATTCGCCGAGGTCGGTCTCGACCGGGGTGATGCCGTTGGCTTCCAGGAAGGGGTTGAGGGCGATTTCCTCGGTGACCATGGATTTGCCCTTGGTCACGGTTTTGACGTTGGCGTCGCGGCAGATTTTGAGGACCGCGGCGCGGGCGTCCTGCGCGGTGGAGCACCAGTGGACGGTGCCGCCTGAGGCTTCAACCGCGGCCGCGTAGGTTTCCAGGTAGAAATCCAGGTTGGCGATGGTGTGGTTCTTGATGTTTTTGGCGGCCTCGCGCAGGGCCTCGAACTCGGGCAGGAGGTCTATCGCGGCTTGGCGTTTTTTGGCGAAATGCGGCTTGGCGCGGGCCAGGGCGCGCTGCAGCCCGGCATTGCCGATCGCGCTGGTGGCGTTCTCCTTAAAGGCTGCTGCGCTCTGTAGCATCCACACTCTCCGCGAGGCTTTGTTTGGCGCGCCGCCGCGCGCCCTGCTCACGATTATGGGGGAAGATTGCCGCGCGGGTCCAGATGGCGGGGCCGTGCGGCCCGGCATGCGGGGGGGTGGGGCTGGTAGACCGGAATCGGCCGGCGCGTTGGGGGGGACTCGCTGGGCGGAGCGGCGGCTGGGGAGGCGGAAATTCAGCCGCGCGGCGGCGGCTTGAAAAACGCCTCGGCGGCGCTGCGGTGGGCCTGTTTGGCGGCGATGGCGCCTTTGACGCGCGCGATTTCGGCATGCAGGTCGCCGATATAGGCTTCCAGCTCATCGACCCCGAGCGTGTCCAGCACCGGGGGGGTGAGAAGTTTTTTTGACGGGCGGGGGAGGTCTTCTTCAGGATTTGTCATAAAACGATCTTGACCGATGGGTAGCGCGGGTTCCATACCCCGCGCAAGGTTAACTTGCGAACAGCAAGAGAACAATTGTGTCCGTTCCAGGCCTGCCGGCCTGCGGCGTTAAAAGGTATTTGAATCATGTCTCTACCCCTGATGCCCAAAGCTACCGCCGTTTGGCTGATTGACAAGACGGCGCTGACCTTCGAGCAGATCGCCGATTTCTGTGGCATGCACCCGCTGGAGATACAGGCGATCGCCGATGGCGAGGTGGCGCAAGGAATCAACGGCTATGATCCGGTGGCGAACAAGCAGGTTGCGGCCGAGGATATCGCGCGTTGCGAAAAAAATCCGGCGCTGCGGCTGAAATTGCTGGCGGCGGCCGACCCGCACCCCAAGAAGGGCAAGGGCGGACGCTATACGCCGGTGGCCAAGCGCAATGACAGGCCGGATGCGATTGCATACCTGCTGCGCAATTACCCGCATCTGAGCGATGCGCAGGTGATCAAGCTACTGGGCACGACGAAGGACACGATTCATAAAATCCGTGACCGCTCGCACTGGAACAGCAGCAATATCAAGCCGCGTGATCCGGTGATTTTGGGGCTTTGCAAGCAGTCTGACCTGAATGACGCCGTGGCGGCGGCAAATGAGCGGCTGACGCGCGAGGGGCAGACCCCGCCGCCGCCGCCGCCGCCGATGCCCTCAACCGAAGCGGCCTGAACAGCCGCGTGAACAAAAATAAGGCGGCGCCACGGCCGCCTTATTTTTTTTAATTCCTGGGCGTTATTGTTCCTTGGGGTTATTGCGTCTTCAGACGCTCAATTTGTTCCTTTAGCCGCAATTTCTCGACCTTCATGCGGGCCAGAACCGAACTATCCGGGCCTGGGCGGCTGTCTTCGGCGGCAATCTTGCTCTCCAGATTGGCGTGCCGCCCTTTCAAGGCGTCGAGATGCGATTTCAGGTTCATAGTGCCTCCTAAGTAGGTTGCCATAGCAAAACCGGAGCCGCCCATTCCGGGTGAGCGCCGGAGCGCTCAGGCTAATCCCGTTGCCACGGGATTGTCATCTAAAATGTTGGCGAAATTTTCCGGTTTCAGGTTTCCGAAAATCCATCTATTGCTCCCTCCTATGCTGACAGACAAAGATAATCTGCTCCGCCGGCTGCATGCCTTGCGTAGTGAACACCGGGATTTGGACACTGTGATCGCCCGTGTAACCGAACAGGGGCCGCTGGATCAGCTGCAGGTGCAGCGGCTGAAGAAGCGCAAGCTGGGGTTGAAGGATGAGATCGCGCGGCTGGAAAGCCGGCTGATACCGGACCGTACGGCATGAGCCAGGCGGTGGTGGGGATTATCATGGGCAGCAAGTCTGACTGGCCCGTGATGCAGCATGCGGCGGAGATGCTGGAGCGGTTGGGGGTGGCTTATGAAGCCAAGGTGGTATCGGCGCACCGTACGCCCAAGCGGCTGTATGACTATGCCACCAGCGCGCAGGCGCGGGGGCTGAAGGTGATCATCGCGGGGGCTGGTGGGGCGGCGCATCTGCCGGGCATGGCGGCTTCCATGACGGTTCTGCCCGTGCTGGGGGTGCCGGTGGCGGCAACCGCGTTGCAGGGGCAGGACGCGCTGCTGAGCATCGTGCAGATGCCGGGGGGGATTCCGGTGGGGACGCTGGCGATCGGCAAGCCGGGGGCGATTAACGCGGGGCTGCTGGCGGCCTCGATACTGGCGCTTGGTGACCCGGAGCTGAGCGCGCGGGTGGCGGCGCTGCGGGCCGAGCAGACGGCGGGCGTGCCGGAGTCTCCCCTGGAATGAGCCTGATGCCTGGGGCGGTGATCGGGATCATCGGCGGGGGGCAGCTCGGGCGGATGTCCGCCATGGCGGCGGCGCGGCTGGGGTATCTGGTGCATGTATTCTCGCCCGAGGTGTTTGGGCCGGCGGCGCAGGTGGCGGCCCGCAACACCGTGGCGGATTATACCGACCAGGCGGCGCTGCGGCGCTTTGCCGAGGACGTGGATGTGGTGACGTTCGAGTTTGAGAATATTCCGGCTGACAGCCTGGCGCTGCTGGCGAGCCTGAAGCCGGTGCGGCCGGGGCCGGGGGTTTTGGCGGTGAGCCAGGACAGGCTGCTGGAGAAGCAGTTTTTGAACAATGCCGGGATTGCGACCGCGCCCTGGGCGGCGGTGCATGACGAGGCGGGGCTGGCGGCGGCGGTGGACGCGCTGGGGCTGCCGGCGGTGCTGAAGACGACGCGGCTGGGCTATGACGGCAAGGGGCAGGCGATGCTGCGCGCGCCAGGGGATGTGGCGGGCGCGTTTGCCGGGCTGGCGCCCAAGCCCCTGGTGCTGGAGGGGTTTGTGGATTTCGCCGCGGAAATTTCGGTGATGGTGGCGCGCGGGGTTGATGGCGAGGTGGTGGCGTTCGACGCCGTGGAGAACCGGCATAAGCACCATATTTTGGACCTGACCTATGCCCCGGCGCCGCTGCCGCTGGACCTGCTGGAAGAAGCGGGGGCGATTGCGCGCAAGGTGGCGGAGCGGCTGGAGCTGGTGGGGCTGCTGGGGGTGGAGATGTTCGTGACCTCAGCCGGCGGGCTGCTAGTGAATGAGATTGCGCCGAGGCCGCATAATTCTGGGCATTGGACGATTGATGCCTGCGGGTGCAGCCAGTTTGAGATGCATATCCGCGCGGTGGCGGGGCTGCCGCTGCCGCCGGCGGTGCGGCATTCCGACGCGGTGATGAAGAACCTGGTGGGGCCGGAGGATATGGCGCTGTGGCCGCGGATTTTGGCGACGCCGGGATTGATTGCGCACCATTACGGCAAGACGCAAGCGCGGCCGGGGCGGAAAATGGGGCATTTTACCCGGCTGTTTCCCAAGGGCGGGTTGCCGGGGGAGTTTGGGATCGAGGACGCGATCAGGGTTGGGTGAGCGCCTTTGAGTGGTTCTGGGGGGTGGCCCGGGTTGGCACCAGATTATCCATGAAGCGCTGCGTGCAGGCGGTCCAGGAATAGGTTTCAGCGTGCGGGCGGCAGGCCGCGCGGTTGATGTGCATGGCATCAAGCGCGGCTTTTTGCAGATCTTCGTTGAGAGAGCCGACCGGGTGCTGTGATTCGCCCAGAATGTCCATCGGGCCGGTGACCGGATAGGCGGCGACGGGCAGGCCGCAGGCGAGGGCTTCCAGCACGACGAGGCCGAATGTGTCGGTCTTGGAGGGGAAGACGAAGACATCGGCGCCGGCATAGGCGGCGGCGAGATTGGCGCCGAAGCGCGCGCCGGCGAAATGGGCGTCGGGGTAGTCGCGCTCCAGGGCTTTGCGCTGCGGGCCGTCGCCGACGATGAGTTTGGTGCCGGGCAGATCAAGCTTCAGAAAGGCGGGCAGGTTTTTTTCCACCGCGACACGGCCGACATAGGCGAAGATCGGGCGGGGAAGATTCCAGTTTTCTTTGGGATCGGGGCGGAAGGTTTGCAGATCGACGCCGCGGGACCAGGAGCGGACGTCCTTGAAGCCGCGCTGGGTGAGCTCATCGCGCAGGGATTGCGTGGCGACCATGACGCCGGCGCTTGCGCCGTGGAACCAGCGCAGCCAGGCATAGGTGAGGGATAGCGGGATGGAGACGCGCGCCTGCAGATATTCGGCGAAGCGGGTGTGGAAGGCCGTGGTGAAGGCGATTTTGCGGCGCCGCGCATAGGCGCGGGCGGACATGCCGAGAGGGCCTTCGGTGGCGATGTGCAGGGCGTCGGGGGCGAAATCGTCGATCAGTTTCGCCAGTTTCCGGCGCGGGAAAAGGGCGAGGCGGATTTCCGGGTAGGAGGGCATGGGCACGGAGCGGAATTGATCCGGCCCGATGATTTCAACCACCTTGCCCATTGCGCGCATTTCTTCCGCGATCATGCGCAAGGTGCGCACCACCCCGTTGACCTGCGGCTCCCATGCGTCGGAAACGATGAGAATGCGGCTCAGACCTGAAAACGCGAGCAGCGGCTCAGACTCCAGCGGGTAGAGCGCGCGTGGATTCGGACGCGTGCTGCAGGGAGGCGATTTCCGCCGCGAAATTTTCCATGACCGCCGCCTTGGAGGCGCTGACTTTGGCGCTGGCGCCGCTGAGCAGGGAGAGCTTGTTGCGGGCGACCCAATCAACCAGTTCGAGCGTGCCGTCGCGGTGTTCAACCAGCGCGGTGCAGCTTTCCACCCAGTCGCCGTCGTTGAGGTACATGATGCCGTTGACCATGCGCATTTCGGCATGGTGGATGTGGCCGCAGACCACACCGTCAAACCCGCGGCTGCGGGCGTCGTCGGCGAGCGCGCCTTCGAAACGGTCAATGGCTTTGACGGCTTCCTTGACCTGGAGCTTGAGCCAGGCGGAGAGCGACCAGTAGGGATAGCCGAGCTTTATGCGGATGTTGTTGAAGTAACGGTTGACGCCGAGGGCGACGGTGTAGGCCCAGTCGCCCAGCAAAGCGAGGATTTTGGCGTGGCGGACCACGGAGTCGAAGGCGTCGCCATGGGTGATGAGGAGGCGCTTGCCATCAGCCGTGGTGTGCTCGGCCTCCATCTGCATTTTGACGCCGCAGACCTCCACGCCGAGGGGGATGTATTTGCGCATCATCTCGTCATGGTTGCCGGGGATGTAGACGACATTGGCGCCATTGCGGGCCGCGCGCAGAATGAGGCGCAGGACTTCGTCATGGTGGTGGTCCCAGAACCAGGAGCGGCGCAGGCGCCAGCCGTCGATGATGTCGCCAACGAGAAAGAGGTTTTCACAGGTTACTGACTTGAGAAAATCAGCCAGGAATTCGGCGCGGCAGCCGCGCGTGCCGAGGTGCGTGTCAGAGATGAAAACGCTGCGATACGATGTTGCGTTTGCGTGACGGGCGGGCGCTGTTGCGTTCATGAGTTTGGCAATAAGCCGGGAGCGCGTGTCGTAAACAGTGAAGATTCCATGACTCAAGCAGGATAATTTTAAAATCAAGGTATCATTATTTTGTCATGCTGCGGTCATCTTATTGATACATGATCTGGGCAAAGTGAGAGTTTACCCTGTTTTGCCGGGAATTTTGCGATGTTGATTATTTTCAATCCGGTAGCGGGCCGAAGGCGGGCGGCGGCCTTGTGGCATGTGCTGGATTTGCTGGTTGAAAACGGGGTGATGGTGGAAGTGGCCGAGACGCAGCATGCGGGACATGCAACCGAGCTGGCCCGCGCGGCGGCCTATGAGGGGCGCGCCATGGTGGTGGCGGCGGGGGGGGATGGCACCATCGCGGAGGTGGCGAACGGGCTGCTGGGCAGCAATACGGCGCTGGGGGTGATTCCGCTGGGCACGGCCAATGTGCTGGCCAAGGAGTATGGCCTCTCCACCAGCCCGCGGGGGATTGCCAACACGCTGGCCTACCGGCGCACCCGGCTGCTCTGGCCGGGCGTGGCCAGGATTGCGGGGCATGACCATGTGTTTGTGCAGATGGTGGGGCTGGGATTTGACGGCGCGGTTGTGCAGGGGTTGCAGCCCATGCTCAAGCGCGCCATCGGCCGGGGGGCGTATGTGTGGCAGTCGCTCTGGGAGTCGGTGGCTTATGGCTTCCCGAAGGTGCGGCTGAGTGTGGATGGCACGGATTATGAGGCGGCGAGCGTGGTGGTGACCAAGGGACGGCTTTATGGCGGGCCTTATCTGCTGGCGCCGAACGCGGCTTCCACGGCGCCGGGCTTTCAGGTCGCGCTGTTTGAAAATCCGGGAACCTTGGCGGCGCTGCTGGCCGGGGCGGCGCTGCCGCTGGGCCTGCTGCCGCGCTGCCCGGGGGTGAGGGTGATCGCGGGCAGATATATCGATTTTTCGCCGGCGAACGGGCCGATCATGGCGCAATCAGATGGTGATGCGTTGGAGGGCACGCCGGCCTGCGTGGCGGATGCCGGGTGCCCGATTCCGTTGATCGTGGGGTAGGGCTTGAGGCTGCCCCGGTGAAGGGATAAGGGGGGGACGCAAATTCACGGAGTCCAAAGATATGAAAACCCCCGTTCGCGTTGCCGTTACCGGTGCTGCCGGTCAGATTGGTTATGCTATCCTGTTCCGCATCGCCAATGGTGACCTTCTCGGCAAGGACCAGCCCGTTATCCTGAATCTGCTTGACCTGCCGGTGGCGCAGAAGGCGCTGAACGGCGTGATCATGGAACTGAAGGACTGCGCCTTCCCGCTGCTGGCCGGCGTGGTGCCGAGCGATGATCCGAATGTGGCGTTCAAGGATGTGGATATCGCCATTCTCATCGGCTCGCGCCCGCGCGGCCCCGGCATGGAGCGCCGCGACCTGCTGGCCGCCAATGCCGAGATCTTCAAGGTGCAGGGCAAGGCGCTCAACGATGTTGCCAAGCGGAGCGTGAAGGTGCTGGTTGTCGGCAATCCGGCCAATACCAATGCTTATATCGCCATGAAGTCGGCGCCGGATCTGCCGAAGAGCGCGTTTACCGCGATGCTGCGGCTGGACCATAACCGCGCGGTCTCGATGCTGGCGGAAAAGGCCGGGGTTGCGGTTGCGGATATCGAGAAGGTGGCGGTGTGGGGCAATCATTCGCCCACCATGTATGCCGATTATCGCTTTGCCGCGGTGGGGGGCGAGTCGCTGGCCGCCAAGATCAACGACGAGACCTGGTATCGTGAGACCTACCTTGGCGCTGTCGGCAAGCGCGGCGCCGCCATCATCGAGGCGCGCGGGCTCTCCTCGGCCGCTTCCGCCGCCAATGCCGCGATTGACCATGTGCGCGACTGGGTGCTGGGCACCAATGGCAAGTGGGTTTCCATGGGCGTTCCCTCCGACGGCTCCTACGGCGTGCCGGAAGATGTGATGTTCGGGGTGCCCGTGATCTGCGAGGGCGGTGAGTACAAGCGGGTTGAGGGGCTGCCGGTCGACGAATTCTCCAAGGGGCGCATTCAGCACACGCTGAACGAACTGCTGGAGGAGCGTGAGGCCGTGGCGGCGCTGCTGAGCTAAGCCGCACGGGGCGATGATGTGAGGAAAAAGGCCAGGAGATCAGCCTCCTGGCCTTTTTTTAATGGGGGTGCGCCGCCGGATGGGCCGGTATGCGCCTTCCGGCGCGGGGGCGGGTTTGCTATGGCGTGGGTGTGGGTAATTCCGTTGCTTTGATGTTTGGTCTGCCAGGGCAGGGGATGCATCTGCGTCTTGATGCCTTGTCGGCGTTGTTCTTGTGCATTCTGGTGCCGCAGATTGTGGCCAGCGCGCTGGCGGAGCGGCGGGGGAATGTCGCGTTCTGGGTTTTTGCCGCGGCCATGGTGCTGACCCTGCTGGCGGGCGATGCGTTTACGCTGATATTCGGCTTTGAGCTGATGAGCGCCGCCTCCTGGCTGCTGGTGTTGCGCGGCGATGCCAGGCCGGCGCCGCTTTATGCCGGGATTGCCATGTTTTCCGCCGCGTGCCTGATCCCGGCGGTGTTTCTGCCGGCGAGTTCGCTGGCGTTTATGCTCGTGCTGCTGGGGGCTGGCGCGAAGGCGGGGCTGGCGCCGTTGCATTCCTGGCTGCCGCGCG
>JAKBAQ010000114.1 GCA_021808985.1 Pseudomonadota bacterium | reverse complement strand
CGCTGGAGCTTTGGCCGCGCGACGGTGCTGGGCGATGCCGCGCATCCCATGACACAATATCTCGCCCAAGGCGCCTGCCAGGCTTTGGAGGATGCGGTGGTGCTGGGCGAGGCGCTGCGCGTCACCGGCAATAATTTTGTCGAGGCCTTCAAGATTTATGAGCAGGTGCGCATTCCCCGCTCCGGGCGCGTGGTGCTCGCGGCGCGCGAGATGGGGCGCATCTATCACGCCAAGGGCGTGGAACGGCAGATCCGCAATTCGCTCTGGGTAGGGCGCACGCGCGAGCAGTTCTACGATGCGATGCAATGGCTCTATGGCTGGCGCGTGGAAGACTGCCTGCGCGGCGTTGCCTGATTATTGTGAAGGAATAACCAAGATCATGGACAAGCAAACGCCACATGGCGGCCAGCCGGAAGACACACCGGCGCTGCGGCAACTTTATGATGATTTCAAGAGCAACCATCTCAACCCGTTATGGACGCAGATCGCCGGGCTGATGCCGCGCCAGCCAAAATCCCAGGCCCTGCCGCATGTGTGGAAATGGTCTTCGCTGTATCCGCTCGCCCAGCAATCAGGAGAGCTTGTGCCCGTTGGTCGCGGCGGAGAACGCCGGGCGATCGGGCTCGCCAACCCCGGCCTTGGCGGCGCGGCCTATATCTCGCCCACCTTGTGGTGCGCCATCCAGTATCTCGGCGGCCATGAAACCGCGCCCGAGCACAGGCACGCGCAGAATGCGTTCCGCTTCGTCGTTGAAGGCGAGGGCGTGTGGACGGTGGTGAACGGCGATCCCGTGCGCATGAGCCGGGGCGATTTTCTCATCACGCCCGGCTGGTGCTTCCACGGCCACCAGAACATCCGCGACGAGCCGATGGCCTGGATCGACGGCCTGGATATTCCGTTCAGCTACATGAATGATGTGGGTTTTTTTGAATTCGGCCCGGAGACTCTGAGCGACACCACCACACCGGCATTTTCGCGCGGCGAGCGTTTGTGGTGCCATCCCGGCCTGCGGCCGCTCAGCGGGCTCGCCAACACCGTTGCCTCGCCCATCGGCGCCTATCGCTGGGAACATACGGATCATGCGCTCTGCGAGCAGCTGCGCCTCGAGGATGAGGGCCATCCCGGCGTTGCCGCGCCCGGCCACGCGGCGGTGCGCTACATCAACCCAACCACCGGCGGCGATGTCATGCCCACGATCCGCGCGGAATTTCACCGCCTGCGCGCGGGCGTCAGCACGCCGGCGCGCCGTGATGTAGGCTCGAAGGTGTTCCAGGTGTTCAACGGCCACGGCGCCGTTGTGCTGGAGGGGACCACCCGCAAGCTCGAAAAAGGCGACATCTTCGTGGTCCCAAGCTGGGTTTCCTGGTCGCTGCAAGCCGAGAGCATGTTCGACCTGTTTCATTTTTCCGATGCGCCCATCATGGAGCGCCTGCATTTCGCCCGCACGGTAATCGAGGAAAACTAACAGAGGCGCCGCCTCTCACAACCGCGCCGCCGGGGCGCGCAACCCCCCGGCAAACCACTCATCACATAACAAGCAATGGGGAAACAGCATGTCCAATTCTGGTCAGCGCGCGGGCTTGCGCCGCGCGGGGTTCATTTGCATTTCAATGGCCGCCATCGGCTTCGCGCCGCAACTGGCCCACGCGGCTGAAAACGGCACCACCGAATATCCGCTCGGCGCCGACTCATACAACGCCGCCATCACGCCGCCGCCCGGCCATGGCGTGCTGCTCAGCTATGACACATTCGTAAGCGCCGGGCTCTATTCCGGCGCCAGCCATGTCGCGGGCTCGCATCTCAGTGTGTTCGTCTCCGCCTATCGCGGCGTCTATACCTGGCCGGTTGCGTATGATGATGGAAAAATCACGATCTCTTCAGAAATCGTGATCGGCGGCGGGCATATCGGCCTCAAGGTGCCAACCCCTGGCGGGCCGCTCAGCAACGGCTCCGCCGGCATGGTGGACCCAAGCTTCTGGCCCGTTGATGTGAATTATCATAACGGCCCGGTATTCCTGAGCGTCACAATGCCCATCTGGGCGCCGCTTGGCACCTATAATAAAAACGAAGGACCAGCCAAAGGGCTGGGGCTTAACCACTGGACATTCGGACCAGCCGCCTACCTCACCTACATGGCCTCGCCAAAATGGCAGTTTGATCTGGATACGCTCACCGAAATCAATACCATTAATCCACAAACGCAATATTATTCCGGCATTGATGATACGCTCACGGCCTCGGCCTCATACCGCCTGCTGCCGCATCTGCAAATCGGTCCGGCCGCCTGGATCTACGAGCAGCTCACGAACGACACGCAATATGGCCACGTGTACAACAAGGGCAACAAGGGGCAGACCCTGGCGTTCGGCGTGCAGGCCATCTACGGCATCGGCCATGGCGGCATCCTGCTGAAATATTATCACGACACGCTGGTCCGCAACCGCGCCGGCGGCGACCAGGTTTGGCTGCAATGGGCTCTACCGTTTTAAAAATCACCTTAACGCATAACGGCTTTTCATGTTCTTATCAATTCAGAATCAAAATAAATTCGGAGTATATCCATGAATCCCCCTGAAAACATCGCCGGGCTTCTGCTCGCCCGGCTTGACCGTATACCAAACTGGGCCCTGCCGCGCCTTTTTGTCCTCATCATAGGCATCGGGTTTCTCTTCACCTTTTATGATATTTTTGACATCAACGTCTCCTTCATCCAAACCTGCTCGGCCCTCGTGCCTGGCTGCACGCCGGAGACTTCGGTGGGCTATATCGGCCTGCCGGTGCTGCTCAATGTCGTCGGCTACGTGGTCGGCACCATCGTGCTCAGCCCGCTGTCTGACCGTATGGGCCGGCGCGACCTGCTGCTCATCACCATGATCCTGACCGGCATCGGCTCGGCGCTGACAGCGGCGGTGCAATCCTATGATCAGTTCGTGCTGGCGCGCATCCTCACCGGCATCGGCATCGGGGCTGATCTCGCGATCGTCAACACCTATATCGGTGAGCTGGCGCCATCAGGCAGCCGCGCGCGTTACACCGCGATGATCTTCATTTTCTCGGCATTGGGCGGAATGCTGGGCATATGGCTGGGCCTTTGGCTGTGCACGCCGGCAATGAAGCTGCCGCTGGGCCTGCCCTTCGCCCTGGCCGGAGGCGGCTTCACCTATGGCTGGCGTGTGATGTATGCCGTCGGCGGGGCGCTGGCGCTGGTGGGCGTGCTGATGCGCTTCCAGCTGCCTGAATCGCCGCGCTGGCTCATCGCCCAGGCGCGTTTTGATGAAGCCGACCAGGTGATCGCCGACATGGAAGCGCGCGCCCACGCGGTTTTCCCGCTGCCGCCCGTGCCGGAAAACCCGCCGCCAGCACCGCCCGCGGCCGAGGCCATGCCCTTCGGCGCCATCTTCAAGAACCCGCTATACCGCAACCGCACCCTTCTACTCGTGAGCATCTGGTTCCTGGGCTATGTCACGGTCTATTCCTTCGCGGCGGGCTTCACCTCGCTGTTGAGCGCGCTGAACTATCCCCCGCCCGAAGCCGGGCTGATCACCGCCATGGGCACGCTGGGCTTTCTGCTTTGCGCGATCGTCGCCTATGTTTATGGCGAGCGGATGGAGCGCAAGCGCTGGATGCCGGTCGCAGTCGTCTTCACGGTGGGCGGCGGCGTCATCATCGCGCTGGGCGGCCAGGATCTGTGGTTCTCCATCCTCGGCTCCATCATCGTCTTCTTCGGCTTCAACGTCTGGGTGCCCATGGCCTATGCCTGGTCGGTGGAGAACTACCCAACCCGCGCCCGCACCACGGGCTTCGCGCTGGTTGATGGCTTTGGCCATTTGGGCGGCGGTGTCGGGATCATGGCGATCGCGCCGCTCATCCCGCATATGGGCGTCCTGGCCGCCTTCCTGCTCATCGGCGGCTTTCTCCTCGTGGCGGCGATCATCGCGCAGTTCGGCGTCAACACACGCGACAAGCTGCTCGACGATATCTCGCCCTGAAGTGCCCGTGGGGTAGCCGCCGCGCCGGTTAAGCGGCGGCTACCCCAGCCGTTGAAACAGCACCGAATGCGCCGGCGTGCGGGATTTGTAGTCATGATGCAGCCGGAAGCCATATCGCTCAAACAGCAGCACCATGTTGTGCTGGCTGAACCATTGCAGATGCTCCGGCGGGCAGATGTCCTCCCAGGTGCTTATGTCTCGCGGCACGGCCTTATGCCCGGCATCCGGGGCGGAGACATAAGCATACCCGCCCGGCCTCACGCAGCGGCGCAGCGTGTCCATGAACTCATGCGGATCGAGCACATGCTCCAGCACCTCCGATGAAAACACGAAATCAAAACTCTCCCCCCGGCTGGCGAACGCGCCGAGCCCTTCCGCGAAGAAGCGGTGCTGCGGCCAGCGCTTGCGCGCATAGGCGATGGAGTTTTCCGACAGATCAACCCCAACGGCCTCCCTGGCGAAACGCCCGAACGCCTCGACCATGAAGCCGCCGCCGCAGCCAATCTCCAGCACCTTCTTGCCCCTGATATACGGGACGAACACCAGGCTGCGCCAAAACCCGCGCCAGCGCCGGCTTGCCGCCTTCGGGTAAAAATCCGCCGTGGCGCCGCGATAATTGGTGAGATAGTGGTTGATTATGGTTGCAACCGGCGGGCGCGGCGCAACATGCAAATAACCGCACCCGCAACATTTGCGGATGGGAAATCCATTCTTGCGGAACGTATAATCCGTTGCGCATTCGCAAACAGGGCAGGTGGTGTTTTCCAAAGCCATCGCAGCCACCGGCGCGGCCGTGGCATCACCATCCTCTTGTGTCGCCTCACTCATTCAAGCGCTCCCCAGAGCCGGATGGCATGAGATGAAATCGCCGCGCGACTGCATCTCATGTCTGAATCCGTCTCTAAATTATAAGATAGAGGGGGCCTGATATCCCGATGGCGCGGTCAAAGTAAACCGCCCGTACCGCCCGCAAACCACCGCTCACGCGGGAATGGTCGCGATCAGGCAACGAAAATTTGCAAATTCGTTGCGTTGTTTCAATTTTTCGTGAACATCGATTCAGCCGGCTGTAACACCGCGCAGCCTGCGCACCGTGCCGTCCAGCTCGCGCGCCAGGGCGCCGGGCAGCCGTCTGGCGAATACCTCGGCCAGCGCGCCATAGTACCACAGCGTCCCCTCCCGCCCGGCGGTGAAGCGCTCGAACACCGCGGCGCCATGGGTTTCCAGGTCGGTCAGGATCGCGCGGGCATTGTGCAGCTTGTCAGCGCAGGAGACGAGCAGCACATCCGCCCCCGCGGTCTCCAGATGGGCGAGGTAAGCCTCCTTGCGCGCCCGCCAGGGTGGTTTGGGCAGCGTCTCGGCATCGGTGCAGCCGCGCACGATGGCAGCCACCCGCGCGCCAAACCGCGCCGCGATAATCGGCTCCTGCCCGGCGCCCTGGTCCTCTATCGCGTCATGCAGCACGGCGGCCATGGCCTGCTCCTCATCGCCGCCATGCTCCAGCACCAGGCTCGCCACGGCGAGGAGATGGCCGATATACGGCGTCTGCGCGCCCTTGCGCAGCTGCGCGGCGTGAATATCCAGCGCGTAGGTCACCGCCTGGGCCAGCCGCTCCCACTTCGCCGCCACGCTGCCGCTGTATTTGTGCTGAGAAACCATGAGACCTCGAAGGATTAGGATGTTTCACACGCCCCGGCGGGCGCCAGCCTGGCCTCCCGCGCGGGTATGCGCCTTATAGCAGACTCCTCGCCCAATGCGTGGCCGCCATATGCCGGCGCGCGCCCCGGGCCTCAGGCGTGCAGCCCCGGCGCTTCCTTGCCGGTCCGCGCCACGTATTCGCTGTACCCGCCGTCATATTGGTGTATGCCCTCGGGCGTCAGTTCCAGCACCCGGTTGGAGAGTGCGGCGAGAAAGCGCCGGTCATGCGAGACGAACAGCATGGTGCCCTCATAGTCGGCGAGCGCTGCGATCAGCATTTCCTTCGTCGCCAGGTCCAGATGGTTGGTCGGCTCGTCCAGCACCAGAAAATTCGGCGGGTCGTAGAGCATCAGCGCCATCACCAGCCGCGCCTTCTCGCCGCCCGAGAGCACGCGGCAGCGTTTCTCGATCTCATCGCCCGAAAAGCCGAAAGCCCCCGCCAGCGAGCGCAGCACGCCCTGGCCCGCATGGGGGAAGGCCGCGTCCAGCGTCTCGAACACGCTGCTCTCGCCATCCAGCAGGTCCATGGCGTGCTGGGCGAAGTAGCCCATCTTCACGCTGCCCCCCAGCGTCACCGTTCCCGCATCCGGCGCCGCCGCGCCCGCCACCAGCTTCAGCAGGGTGGATTTGCCAGCCCCGTTCACCCCCAGCACGCAGCAGCGTTCCTTGCGCCGCACCAGCAGGTCCAGCCCCTCATATATCACCTTGCCGCCGTAGCGTTTGTGCACGCCGCGGAAATTCGCCACATCCTCGCCCGAGCGCGGGGCCGGGCGGAAGTCGAACGTCACGCTCTGGCGGCGCTTGGGCGGCTCCACGCGGTCAATCTTCTCCAGCTTCTTCACCCGGCTCTGCACCTGCGCGGCGTGCGAGGCGCGGGCCTTGAAGCGCTCTATGAAGGCGACCTCCTTGGCCAGCATCGCCTGCTGGCGCTCAAACTGCGCCTGCTGCTGCTTCTCGTTCAGCGCGCTCTGGCGGGCGTAGAATTCATAATCGCCGGAAAAGCTCGTCAGGCTGCCGCCGTCAATCTCGATCACCTTGTTGATGATCCGGTTCATGAACTCGCGGTCGTGCGAGGTCATCAGCAGCGCGCCGTCATAGCCCTTCAGGAAGGTCTCCAGCCATATCAGGCTCTCAAGGTCGAGATGGTTGGAGGGTTCGTCCAGCAGCATCACATCCGGGCGCATCAGCAGAATCCGCCCCAGCGCCACGCGCATCTTCCAGCCGCCCGAGAGCTTGCCGACATCCCCGTCCATCATCTCCTGGCTGAAGCCCAGCCCATCCAGCACCTCGCGCGCGCGGCCCTCCAGCGCGTAGCCGCCCAGCTCCTCAAAGCGCGACTGCACCTCGCCAAACCGCTCGATGATGGCGTCCAGCTGGTCCATTAGCTCCGGGTCGGCCATCGCGGCTTCCAGCCTGCCCAGCTCCGCCGCCACCTCGCTCACCGCGCCGGCGCCCTCCATCACCTCGGCAACCGCGCTGCGGCCTGCCATCTCGCCCACATCCTGGCTGAAGAAGCCGATGCTCACGCCGCGATCGACCAGGATGAGGCCCTCATCAGGCTCCTCCTGTCCGGTTATCATGCGGAACAGCGTGGTCTTGCCCGCGCCGTTGGGGCCTACGAGGCCGATCTTCTCGCCCCTCTGCAAGGCCGCCGACGCCTCGATGAAGATCAGGCGGCTGCCATTCTGCTTGCTGATATTGTCAAGGCGGATCATTGGTCCTCGCGGGCCGCTATGGGTGGTTGGATGGCGCGCGCGCCCCGCCTGGCGGGGCTAAATCCGGCGCAGGGTGAAGACCTCGGCCAGCGACGCCTCGATGGCGGCGCCATGGGCGGCGTCGCGCGCCTCGATCATGACCTCCAGCTGCGCGTCCTGCACCGAGGGGCTGGAGAACAGGCGGTGGTGCGAGACCTCGATGATATTGCCGCCCAGCGCGCCGATGCGGCTCGCCACCTCGGCCAGCATGCCTGGGCGGTCGGGCATTTCCACCACCACGCGCAGCAGACGGCCATCGCGCAGCAGGTTGCGCATGAGGGTGTTGGCCAGAATGCGGGAGTCGATATTCGCGCCGCAGAGGGTGATGCCGACCTTTTTGCCCTTAAAACGCTCGGGGAAGGCGAGAACCGCCGCCAGCGCCGCGGCGCCCGCCCCCTCGGCAACCTGCTTGGCGCTCTCCACCAGCAGCGCGATGGCGCTCTCCACCGCATGTTCGGAGACGACCAGGATTTCGACATTGAGCGCGCGCAGAACCTCCAGCGGGTTCAGCCCGATATCGCGCACGGCGATGCCCTCGGCCACGGTCGGCCCGCCGACATTGATGGGTTTGCCCGCCAGAACCTGGGCGAAGGCGGAATAATTTTCGACCTCGACGCCAAAAACCTCCATTTGCGGGCGCAGGGCGCGCGCCACGGTGGCGCAGCCCGAAACCAGGCCGCCGCCGCCGGTGGCGATCACCATCGCGTCAAGCTCGGGCACATCCTCCAGCATTTCCAGCGCCATGGTGCCCTGGCCGGCCATCACGGCCGGGTCGTCATAGGGGTGGATGAAGAACAGCCCCTGTTTTTGCGCCAGCTCATGCGCATGGGCGGCGGCCTCGGCCAGGGTCTCGCCAAACAGCACCACCTTGGCACCCCATGAGGCGGTGCGGGTAACCTTGGTGGAAGGCGTATGCACCGGCATGACAATGGTGGCCCTGATGCCCGCGCGCTGCGAGTGGCGGGCCACCGCCTGCGCATGGTTGCCGGCTGACATGGCGATAACCCCAGCCGCGCGCTCCTCAGGCGTGAGCAAAGCGATGCGGTTGGCCGCCCCGCGCTCCTTAAAGGCGCCGGTCGCCTGGAGATGGTCGTATTTCAGGTAGATCTCGGCGCCGGTGAGGCGCGAGAGGCCGTCAGCGCGCAGGAAGGGCGAGCGCAGCACC
>JAKBAQ010000113.1 GCA_021808985.1 Pseudomonadota bacterium | reverse complement strand
AGGAGGGGCAGGTGCGGCAGGAATCCACCAGACAGCCGACGCCGACATGGTCGCCCACCTTGTGCTTGCTCACATCCGCGCCGACGCTGGTGACGCGCCCGACGATCTCATGCCCGGGGACGGCGGGGTAGACGGTCTGCTGCCATTCATTGCGGGTGAAGTGCAGGTCTGAATGGCAGACGCCGCAATAGAGGATTTCGATCTGCACGTCCTGGGCGCCAAGGTCGCGGCGGTTGAAGGTGAGGGGGGAGAGCGGTGTGTCAGCGCTGTTGGTGCCAAAGCCGGTGCAGGTGAGCATCGTTCATGTCTCCTTAAGGTTATGACCCCATAGGTATGGTGGGGCTCAGCGCTCCGCAATACGTTTTATGCATGGCGGCGGGATGGTTGGCAGGGCGCTCTCAAAAGAATAAGGAAACGCGGGAATTGGATTGCGAAGGAGTTGAGTCGATGCCGGATGTGAACGTGGCGGCTGATTACAAGGTCAAGGACATATCCCTGGCGGCGTGGGGCCGTAAGGAGATCGAGATGGCCCAGGATGAGATGCCCGGGCTGATGGCGCTGCGCGCCGAGTTCGGCAAGGAGCAGATTCTGAAGGGGGCGCGCATCGTCGGCTGCCTGCACATGACCATTCAGACCGCCGTGCTGATCGAGACGCTGACGGCGCTGGGCGCCTCGGTGCGCTGGTCGTCGTGCAATATCTTCTCGACCCAGGACCAGGCCGCCGCCGCCATCGCCGCGACGGGGGTGCCGGTGTTCGCGTGGAAGGGCATGAGCGAGGAAGAATTCTGGTGGTGCATCGAGCAGACCGTGCGCGGGCCGGATGGCTGGGTGCCGAACATGATCCTCGATGATGGCGGCGATGTGACCAAGCTGATGCATGACAAATATCCGGACATGCTGAACCATGTGAAGGGCATTTCCGAGGAGACCACCACCGGTGTGCACCGGCTGTGGGACATGGCGCGCGCGGGCGAGCTGCTGGTGCCCGCGATCAACGTGAATGACTCGGTGACGAAGTCGAAGTTCGACAATCTCTATGGCTGCCGCGAGAGTCTGGTGGATGGCATCCGCCGCGGCACGGATGTGATGATGTCGGGCAAGGTTGCCGTGGTGGCGGGGTTTGGCGATGTGGGCAAGGGCTCCGCCGCCAGCCTGCGCAATGCCGGCTGCCGGGTGAAGGTGACGGAGATCGACCCGATTTGCGCGTTGCAGGCCGCCATGGAGGGCTACGAGGTGGTGACCATGGAAGAGGCCGCGCCGGTGGGGGATATTTTCGTGACCGCCACGGGGAATGTGGATGTGATCACCATTGAGCACATGCGCGCCATGAAGCACCGCGCCATTGTGTGCAATATCGGGCATTTTGACAGTGAGATCCAGATCGAGGCGCTGCGGAACCTGAAATGGGACAATGTGAAGCCGCAGGTGGACGAGGTTGAGTTTGCCGATGGCAAGCGGCTGATCGTGCTCTCCGAGGGGCGGCTGGTGAATCTGGGCAATGCGACGGGGCATCCGAGCTTTGTGATGTCAGCCAGCTTCACCAACCAGGTGCTGGCGCAGATTGAGCTGTGGACCGCGCCGGCCGGCAAGTATGAGAACAAGGTTTATGTGCTGCCGCGCCATTTGGACGAGAAGGTGGCGGCGCTGCATCTGGCGAAGGTGGGGGCGAAGCTGACGCAGCTGAGCGCGAAGCAGGCGGATTATCTGGGCCTGTCGCAGCAGGGGCCGTTCAAGCACGAGCTGTACCGCTACTGATGCTGATTGCCGGCAACATCCTGGTGGCGCTGGGGCTTGCGGCCCTGGTGGGCGGGATGTTGTTTTTCGGCGCGGTGATGGCGCCGCTGGTGTTCACCAAGCTGCCGGCGGAGGTGGCGGGGAATTTCATCCGCGCCGCCTTCCCGTTTTATTATGCGTATATGATCGCCACGGCGGCGCTGGCGGCGGGCGGGTTTTTGCTGCGCGGCCAGTATGGCGCGGCCGGCGTGCTGATGGTGGTGATGGCGCTGAGCGTGTGGCTGCTGTTTGGCTGGATGCCGCATCTGGAGGCGATGCGCGTGGCGGGGGACAGCGCCGGGTTCGCGCGCGGGCACCGGATTTCAGTCTGGGTGAATGGCGGGCAGTTGCTCGCGGCGCTGGCGCTGCTGATCCGCGTTGCGGTTTAAGCGCCTGTTTTAGACGTTTTCTCTTGTAGCAAACTGAAATTATTAAAAATTTTTGCGGGGTTTGGGGAGTTTTTCATGAAAAGCTCCCCAAGATTCTGGCCCTTTTTTGCAAAAAAGGGCCAGACCCCAAAAAACTTTTGAGAAGTATCCTTGGGTGGGGTTTATTCGTCTCTGAGGGCGCGGCCCATGAGCGCGGCCATGGTTTGGGCGATGGTGGCGCCGGCCAGGAGCTGCGCGACGGCGGCGGTGATGGGCATGTCTACCCCGGCGGTTTCGGCGCGGGCGAGCAGGGCGGGGGCGGTGGTGATGCCCTCGGTGACGGTGGTGCGCCTGGCGAGAATGTCTTCCAGACGCTCGCCCCGGCCCAGCGCGAAGCCGAGCGAGAAATTGCGGCTGCCAGGGCCGGTGCAGGTGAGCAGCAGGTCTCCCAGGCCGGAGAGGCCGGAGATGGTTTCGGCCTTGCCGCCAAGTGCCGCGGCGAGGCGGGAGATTTCGGCGATGCCGCGGGTGATCAGCGCGGCGCGGGCGTTCTCGCCGAGGCCAGCCCCCATGACCACGCCGGAGGCGATGGCGATGACGTTCTTCGCCGCGCCGCCAAGGGCCGCACCCAGCGAGTCGGCGCTGCCATAGAGGCGCAGCGTGCCGGTTTTGAGCGCGGTGATCAGCCGGGTCCGCAAGGCGGGGTCAGCCGTGGCGAGGACGGCGGCGGCGGGCAGCAGGGCCGCGATCTCATGCGCGAAGTTGGGGCCGGTGAGCATGGCGGCGGGGCGGGGGGCGGCGATTTCGGGCGCCAGGAGCAGGCTGGCGCTCTCCAGCCCCTTGCAGCACAGCACCAGGGGCGCATCGCCCGGCAGGCGGGGCAGCATGGCGCGCAGGTGCTGCATCGGCACGGCGACGAGATAGATATCAGCCGGCGGGATTTGCGCGGTGATGCCGAGCGACGGGGGCAGGGTGGCGCTGGGCAGGCGGATGTTGTGGCGGGTGACGCGCATGATGTCGGCGCGCTCGGCGTCGCGCGCCCAGAGCGTGACGGTTTTGCCCGCATGGGCCAGCAGCACCGCCAGCGCCGTGCCCCAGGCGCCGGCGCCGATTACCGCGATCCGTTCATTCATCGCATACGCTCTCAATCCCGCTGGCGCATCCGGATTCACCCAGGATGGTCTTGAGGGCATCTAATACCGGCGGCGCGGTTTGCGCAAAGCCGTAGGGCGGGTTGATGACCAGCAGGCCGCAGCCGTTGAGGCGGGCAGGGTCTTGCGCCGGGCGCAGGAGCAGCTCGGCGGCGATGATGTCGCGCAGGCCGGCATGTTGCAGGGTTGCAAAAAAAGCCCGCACGGGGGCGCGGTGCTTGATGGGATACCAAACCGCGTACACCCCGGTTTTGAACTTGGCGTGGGCGGCGATGAGGTGGTTGGCCAGGGTGGAGAATTCGTCCGGGCGCTCGAAGGGCGGGTCGATCAGGATAAGGGCGCGTTTTTCGGGCGGGGGCAGGAAGGCGCGCAGGGCTTCGTAGCCGTCACGCTCATGCACCGCGACGCCGGGGGTGGCGTGGAAGGTGCGGCGCAGTGTGGCGGCGTCCTCGGGGTGGAGCTCGCAGGCGATCAGCCGGTCAGCCGGGCGGAGCAGCGCGGCGGCGATGGCCGGGGAGCCGGGATAGAGGCCGAGTTGCGCGATGAGCGCCGTATAGTCCGCCAGGGCGGGGTTTTGCGCGGCGAGGATTTTGCCGATGCCGGCGCGCCATTCGCCGGTTTTTTCGGCGGGGCCGGTTGAGAGGTCGTACCGGCCGATGCCGGCGTGGGTGTCAAGCACCAGGAGGGGTTTTGGCTTGCGCTGCAGGGCGCGCAGCAGCTGGATGAACAGCGCGTGCTTCATGCAGTCAGCGAAGTTGCCGGCATGGAAGGCGTGGCGGTAGTTCATAGGCTCTCCAGCGGCCAGCGGGGTTTGCAGGGGGCGTCGAGCGTGCTGGTGAGCCCGGCGCGCAGGCGCTCCACCCCGGCCCAGGCGACCATGACCGCGTTGTCGGTGCACAGGCGCAGGGGCGGGGCGATGAGGGTTTTGCCGTGGGTGGCGCAGAGAGAGTCGAGCCGGGTGCGAATCGCGGTGTTGGCGGCCACGCCGCCGGCGATGATGAGGGTTGAGATGTCTGGCCGGGAGAGAAAGGCGTTGTGCAGGCGGTCGGCCAGGATGTCGGTGATCGCGGCCTGGAAGCTGGCGGCGATGTTGGCGGCGAGGGGGCGCGGCACGGCGGTTTGGCCCTGGGCGGCGGTGAGCTGCGCCACCGCGGTTTTGAGGCCGGAGAAGGAGAAATCAGCCCCGGGGCGGTGCAGCAGCGGGCGGGGCAGGGGATAGGCGGTGGCGTCGCCCTCGCGCGCCAGCGCCTCCAGCGCCGGGCCGCCGGGATAGGGCAGGCCGAGCAGCTTGGCGGTTTTGTCAAAGGCTTCGCCGACCGCGTCGTCCAGCGTGGTGCCGAGCTGGCGGTGGCGGCCCACGCCCTCCACCACCACGCACTGGCTGTGCCCGCCGGAGAGCAGCAGCAGCAGATAGGGGAACTGGGGCTGGGTGGGGCTTAGCCCCGGCAGCCGGGCGGTGAGGGCGTGGGCCTCTAGATGGTTGATGGCGATGTAGGGTTTGCCGGCCGCGATGGCGGCGCCCTTGGCGAAGCCGGTGCCGACCAGGAGCCCGCCGATGAGCCCAGGCCCGGCGGTGGCGGCGATGGCGCCGAGCCCGGCATAGCCGAGGCCGGCCTGGCGCAGCGCCTCACGCGTGAGCTCCGCCAGCGCGGCCAGATGCGCGCGCGCGGCGATTTCCGGCACCACGCCGCCCCAGGGGGCGTGGTCGGCGATCTGGCTTAGCACCAGCTCGGAGAGAATCCGCCCGTCGGGCGCCAGCACGGCGGCGGCGGTTTCATCACAGGAGCTTTCAATGCCCAAAACAATCTGACTCATGGCCACTACTTTTCTTTCCTCGGCGCACGCTCTAGACCACCCTCGTGAAAACCGTAACACCCCCCATGAAACCGCACCGCCGGGACCTGCCGCTTAGAGCCGGCACCCGTGGCTCCCCGCTCGCCCGCGCCCAGACCGCGACCTTTCTGGCGCTGCTGCGCCAGTTCTGCCCGGTGCTGCGGGGCATGGAGGTGTTCGAGGAGCATATCATCGTTACCACGGGCGATGCGGTGCAGCACCGCCCGCTCGCCGAAATTGGCGGCAAGGGGCTGTTCGCCAAGGAGATTCATGAGTCGTTGCAGGAGGGGCGGATCGATTTCGCGGTCCACAGCCTGAAGGACCTCGAGACGACCTTGCCGGATGGCATCTCGCTGGCCTGCACGCTCAAGCGCGAGGATGCGCGCGATGTGCTGATTTTGCCCTCCAGCCATGCGGCGGTGGATGCCGCCGACCCCTACGCCGCCCTGCCGCATGGCGCGCGGGTGGGCTCGGCCTCGGTGCGCCGGCAGGCGCAGCTGAAGCATGCGCGGCCGGATCTGGAATTCTCGCTGCTGCGCGGCAATGTGGGCACGCGGCTGGGCAAGGTGGAGAGCGGCGAGTTTGACGCCACGCTGCTGGCCTATGCCGGGCTGCGCCGCCTGGGGCTGGCGGAGAAGGCCAGCATCGTGCTGAGCCCGGAGCATATGGTGCCATCGGCGTGCCAGGGGATTGTGGGCATTACGGTGCGCAGCGCCGATACGGAGCTGCTGGCGCTGCTCGCGGGCATCGAAGACCCGGAGGCAAAGGCCGTGGCGACCGCGGAGCGCGCGCTGCTGGATGCGCTGGATGGCTCCTGCCGCACGCCGATTGGCGGGTATGCGCGGCTGATAGACGACGCCACGCTGCATATCACCGGCCTGGTGGCGCGGGCGGATGGGACGTTCCTGCTCAAGCGCAGCGTGACCGGGGCGGTGGCCGATGCCGCGCGGATAGGCCGCGCGCTGGGGTTGGAGCTGAAGGCGGACAGCCCGTCCGATATTTTTCTGCCGTGAAGATATTGGTCACCAGGCCGGAGCCGGGCGCGAGCGCCACGGCGGCGCGGCTGGTGGCCATGGGGCATGAGCCGGTGCTGGCGCCGTGCCTTGCCATCACGCCGCGGCGGGCGCGGCTGCCGGAGCATCCGGCGGCGCTGATCGTGACCAGCGGCCAGGCGGTGCCCGCATTGCCGGAAGCCCTGCATAACGTGCCGGTGTTTTGCGTGGGCGACGCCACGGCCGGGAAATTGCGCGCGGCGGGGTTTGCGCGCGTGGAGAGCGCCAGCGGCGATGCGGGGGATTTGTGCCGCCTGATCAGCGCGCGGCAGGTGCCGGGGCTGCATGTGATGGCGGTGGGCGAGCGGCACGGGCAGGCGCTGGCGCGGCGGTTGCGCGCGGCGGGGATTCTGGTGGCGCGGCGCGCGGTTTATGCCGCCAGGGCGGCGCGGGCGCTGCCAGAGGCCGCGCGGGCGGCGCTGGCGGGCGGGGAGATTGGCGCGGCGCTGTTTTATTCGGCCGAGTCGGCGCGGGCGTTTATCAGCCTGAAGCCGCTGGGGACGGAGACGATGACCGCCTGCGCGCTGAGCCCGGCGGTGGCGGCGGCGCTGGGTGGCTTGCCCTGGCGCGAAATTCGTGCCGCATTAGCACCTACCGAGGCGGATCTGATGGCGTTGTTATCATGAATGAGACCGAAACCGAGACCGGGAAGGCACCTGAGAAGGCACCCGAGAACGCGGCCCCGAAACCGGCGGCGGTGAAGCCGCGCCGCGCGCTCTGGCCGGTGTTGCTGCTGCTTGGCTTTGTGATTTTGGCGGGCGGCGAGGGGTATTTGTGGAAAACGCAGCAATCGCTGGCCGGGCAGGGCACGGCGGTTGCCGTGCTGCAGGCGCAGGTGGCGGATTTGCGGGCGCTGGCGGTGCGGGCGCGGCCGGGGCCGGAGAGCATCGCGACGCAGGCGGATCTGTCGCTGAAATTCGCGACGCTGAGCGCGCAGGTGAACGCCATGCAGGCCGAGCTGGCCGCGGACCATGGCACGCTGACGACGTTGCAGGTGAACGCCACCGACCTGACGAAGCTGACCGCGCGCATTGCGCTGCTGAACCAGCTGGAGACCGCGCGCATGGCGCTGGATGCCGGGATGCCGCTGGGGGTTATCGCCAACGCGCCGCCGGCGCTGGCGCAGTTCGCCGATACGGCGCCGCCCACCGAGGCGGCGCTGCGCCTTGGCTTCGCCGATGCCGCCAGCGCCGCGGAGGCCGCCAGCATCGCCGGCAGCGCGCGCGGCGGATTCTGGGCGCGGGTGATGCTGCGGCTGGATAATTTCATGACCGTGCGCCAGGGCGCGCATGTGCTGTTCGGCAGCCCGGCCTCGGGCGTGCTGGCGCAGGCGCAGGCGCTGCTGGAGGCGGGAGACCTGGCGGGCGCGGTGGCGCAGGTGGACAGGCTGGACCAGACGACGCAGCAGGCGATGGGCGGCTGGCTGGCGCGGGCGAAGGCGCTGCTGGCGGCGCGCGCGGCGTTGATCGCCATGGCCGGGCAGGCTTAGGGCCATGCTGCGGGCGGTTAAACTCATCCTCATAGCGGCGGTTGTGCTGCTGCTGGCGTGGTGGATCGGCGGGCTGCCTGGCAGCGTGCGGGCGAGCTCGGGCGGCTATACGGTGGAGACCTCGGTGCCCGCCGCGATTTTGATGCTTTTCCTGATCGCCGTGCTGCTTACCGTGCTGCTGCGCGTGGTGGGCGGGCTGCGCCGCGCGCCGGGGGGCTTTAGCGCATGGCGGGGCGGGCGGCGGCAGAAGCTGGGCGAGGTGGCGGTACAGCGCGGGCTGGTGGCGCTGGCCGCCGGAGATGCCAAGGCGGCGTGGGCCGAGGCGGGACGGGCGCGCAAGCTGCTGGGCGACACGCCGCTGGCGCTGCTGCTGGGCGCGGAGGCGGCGCGGCTGGCGGGCAAGGCGGCCGAGGCGCGGGCGGCGTTCGACCTGCTCAGCCGGCATGAGGAAATGGGGTTTCTGGGGCATCGGGGGTTGTTGCGGCAGCATCTGGAGCAGGGCGAGCATGAGGAAGCCAAGACCCATGCGGCGGCGGCGGAGGCGCGCTATCCGGGCAGCGCCTGGGTGCGCGCCCAGCGGTTGGCGCTGGCGCTGCGGGAGGGGGATTTCCGCGCGGCGCTGCGGCTGACGCAGGTGCCCGCCGAGGTGGCGGCGCTGGCCACGGCGGCGGCGCGGGCCAGCACCGGCAAGGGCGAGGCGCTGAGCTACGCCAAGCAGGCGGTGAAGGCCGACGCCAAACTGGCCCCGGCGGTGGTGGCCTTGGCGCAGGCGCTGCGCGATGCGGGCAAGCCGCGCGCCGCCAGCAAGGCCTTGCTGGCGGGCTGGGCGGCGGCGCCGCATCCGCTGATCGCGCAGGCGTATCTGGCGCCGGTGGGCGGGTTGATTGAGCAGGTGCAGGCGGCGGCGGTGCTGGCGGCGGCAAAGCCGGGCCATGCGGAATCGGAGCTGTT